>JAAXHF010000271.1 GCA_012271025.1 Deltaproteobacteria bacterium
GGCATGTACTGGATGCAGTTCACGCCTTTGGCGGAGCGGTCGAGCGAGTCGAGATACTCGGGGATGGTCTCCCAGTCCCAGTCCATGCCGGCCTTCATCGCGTCATACGGAATGGCTTCGGTGCGGGTCATGGTCAGCATCGAGCGTTCCCGGAAATCGGGTTTGACCGGCGCAAAGCCGAAGCCGCAGTTGCCCAGCACGACTGAGGTGACGCCGTGCCAGCCCGAGATGGTGCAGTACGGGTCCCAGCGGATCTGGGCGTCATAATGGGTGTGCAGGTCGATGAAGCCGGGGGCCACGATCAGGCCGTCGGCGTCGATCACCCGTTTGGCCGAACCCGGAGCCTGCCCGCCGATCTGAGCGATTTTTCCGTCCTTGATCCACACATCGGCCCGGTAGCGCGGCACCCGGGTGCCGTCAACAACGGTTCCGCCCTTGAGCTGGATATCGTATGTCGCCATGTATACTCCCTCCTCCGATTGTTGCGTCCGATTATTGCATCGCGGTTGAATCGCTTCCCTGTATAAAGCATGTCCGCCCGGCAGGGCAAGAGCCGCCGCGCCGCTCACTCCATGCCCAGCACCGTGACGTCCGTCAGCCGCAGGCGCTGCCGGTTCTGTTCAAACAGGCCGACGATCTTGAGCGGTGTGCCGGGCGGCGACTGGGCGACTTTGGACAGCAGGGCTCTGGGGCCGATCAGGTTGAAGTCGATGCCCCGTTGACCGACTTTCTGGAGAATCATTCTGGTGCTCATCTGGGGATAGTTGGGCGCCGCAATATCCATGATTTCGTACTGGTACTGCTCGCCAAAGGAGCTGATGCCGAGGGTGACCACCTCGATATTGCCCTCCTCGGGCTTGGTGTTCAGAAAACCGCTCATCGTGATTTTAAATGGGGTCCGGGAGTTCTCGTCCCACGGGTTGCTGCCCGAGCCAACCCCCAAACCCGAGCCGCCCTGTCCATAGACGCTGGGAGTGAGGGTCAGGCCAAGTGTCAGGGTCAGGCCAAGAACTAGGGCCAGGCCGAAAGCTGCTGATGCGGGCCAGCGTGTATGTCTGCGCATGTTATGATTCCTCCGTCTTGGTTTTCTCTAGGTGCTGCTCGGGCTCCACGGCCTCTCCTAGCCGGTCTGGGGTCTGGCCCAAGGCTGGGGCCGGACTTGCGCGGAGCGGGCTTCGGGATTCTGGCGTTGCTGCGGAGCCGGCTCGGTCTGAAAATATTGATCGCGGTCCAGCGAGCGCACCGGCAGGGTCTGGATGGCCGACTCGCGCAGGATCTGGAGCGGGATCTCAACCCCGGCCTCGCCCTGAGCCCACACCGCGCGGTAAAATTCGGCGCGACCGCTGACCGTCCGGTCCCCGACCCCGACGATGATATCACCCGGCCTCAGGCCGGCCTGGGCTGACGGTCCCTCGGGAATGGTGCCGGAGATGAACAGGTGGCCGCCGATCTCTTCGGTGAACAGGCCCAGCCACGGACGGGGTGGCTTGGGCGTCCGGCCGGTGGCCAGCAGAGCCGGCAGAATGGGTTTCAGCCGGTCAATCGGAATGAACATATTGCCGGGCAAACGACGCTCGCTGGGCCTGCCCTGGAGGGCGTCGCCGACAAACAGCGAGCCGATGCCGAGCAGATGACCGCCCGGTCCAATCAGCGCCGCCCCGGCCCAATTGGGGTGCGGGGGAGCGGTAAAAATCGCGTCTTCCAGCAGATATTCCCAGTAGCCGGTAAACTCCCGCCGGGCGGTGACAAGGGCCGGTCGTACGGCCTCCAGGGCGCCGTAGCTGGCCACCAGGACCTCGGTCTGCTCGGCCAGTTCGGCCGACAGGCCGAGCGGGATCGGCGAGACGGGCAGGGGTTGGGCGGTCCGTAACAGGCCAAAGCCGGTGTCATAATCATTGCCGATGAGGGTGGCTTCGACCGACCGGCCGTCCAGGCTGGTGACGGCAACATGTGCGGCTTCGAGCACGATATAGCCGACGGTCAGAATCAAACCCTCGGCGTCAATGACAATGCCGCTGGCTTCGCGCTGGGTGCCCAGCAAGCGCGCCGTGCGGGCGGTCGGTGGGATTTCGGCGCGAATATGAACAACCGCGGACAGGGCTTCGTGGATGGGGTCGTCATCGCCCGAACTCGGGACGGGTACGACCAGGAGGGCGACAAGGAACAGGAGAGACGCTGACCGAGGCAGCCGTTGAGTGATCGGCATAATAGAGTTCCTCCTTATTCCTGTCGTTCCGCACTGCTCGCCCCTTTTTACGCTGAAATAACCGAAAATACATCAGTCGGCAGGGTATTTTTTTCAAACGGGGTGAGCCGATACGGACCGAGCTGGTGAAAACCGCCGGAGGCCGGGTCGTAGGCGCGGATGCGGAGGCTGATCTGCACGCCGTCGGACTGACCGGGGGTCAGGCTGTACAGGTGGTACTGGGCGCTGCGTTTGGGCTTGTGACCCAGAGCCGAGGCTGAGCGTACCCCAACCACCGGAATTGCCGACCGGTGTGGTACCGGAATGCGGGTCAGGGTGGTGGTATGGGTATGGCCGTGCAGTACCAACTCGGCGCCCGACTCGGCAAGGACGCGCTGGAGGGCCTGGGTGTCGCGTAAACGCCGTCGCTGCGGCAGACCGGCTCGGGTGGGCGGGTGGTGCATCAGGACAACCCGGCAGGCCTGATCGAGGCTCCGGAGCAGGCGACCGAGCCGGGCCTGCTGGCCCGGTCCGACCCGACCGGCGGCCGACAACAGACCGGTCGGACCGACGCTCGACACGCCGAGCAGGGCGACCGGTCCGCGGCGCCGCAGGCTGGGAAACAGGTCTGGAAACAGGGGATCGACCTGCGGGGTATCGGAGCCCAGATAGGCCCGCCAGTGGGCCTGCAGGCTGGCGGTTGAGGCCGGGGTGTAGGCATCGTGGTTGCCGGGAATGAGGGTGACCTGCCGGGGGCCGCCCAGCCGCTCAAGCCAGCCCAGGGCTGCGCGCAGCTCGGTCTCGAGACCGAGGTTGGTCAGGTCTCCGGTGACCACCGTATGGTCCGGGCGCTGGCCGTGGAGATCGGCGATGAGCGCCTCCAGGATTTCGGGGCGATACTCGCGGCGACGCCGGACGCGCCATTTGAGCCAGCTGATCGTCTGTTTGTTGAGCCGTTGCGGCAGGCAGCCGAAATGCGCCGGGGTGACGTGCAGGTCTGACAAATGGGCCAGGGTGAACATGCCGACCTTTCTGCGGCTGTCGCCAGATATGCGCCTGCCCGCTGCGGCTCAGCGTGGCTCGCGCGTACTTGAGACCGATAAGTCGGGGCTGCCGGACAGGGTCTGGTAGACCACGCAGTAGCGCTCGGTCAGTTTGAGCAGGGTGGCCAGCTGCTCGGGCTCGGCGTCGGAATCGATAGCGAAGCTGAGCCGAATGCTGCTAAAACCGACCGGAGCGTCTTTTGCCACGGCCAGGGTGCCGCGAAAATCCAGGTCTCCCTCGGCTCGGATCGTTGCGTCGCGCAGGGTGACGCCAATTGACGTGGCCACCGCCCCGAGCGTGACCCCGGCACACGCGGTCAGGGCTTCCAGCAGCATGTCGCCCGAGCAGGCCGATAGACCGTCGCCGCCCGTCGCCGGATGCAGCCCGGCCTCAACCAGGGCCTGGCCGGTTTCCACTTTACAGGTGATGCCCTGGCCGAGTCGGGCCTGGGCTGTGAGGGTGACCCGAGCCGAGTCGGGCCGGTCCGTATACTGCTGCTTGAGGGGCGCTTGCAGGTCTCTCAGTTCTTGTCCGGTCATGTGTTCCTCCAGACTGTGGGGGTGGTTGGAACGTGGCGTTCTGGTCAGGCCGTCCATGTCTCACCGGTCTGCCTATACCACATCCGCCGGCTATGATAAGACCGCCGGGGGGCACAGCCAAGGCGATGGGTAAGGCGACGAGCGGGGTGCAAACCACCATCTGGATACTCACCGATCCGGATCAACCCGAACTCAAAATCTGGGGCATCTCGGGCGCGGAGCGTCTGCGGCGGGTGCTGGCGGCGGCCGGCATCCGGGCCGACCGGATCGGCGTCGGTCCGCTGGCCGCACTTCAGGTGCAGGGCGGGGAGGTGCTTATCGTGCGGGCCGATTACGTGTTTGACGAACGTCTGATCCGCGCCCTGCTCGACTCGCCCGCCGCCCACAATAGCGTTGTGTTCGCCCCCGGCAGTCCGCAGCGAGCCGTTGCCGCCCGGGTCGAGGCCCGAAACCGTGAGGCTGCCCTGGCCCTCTTGTCGGACGCCGAAACCCTCCATAGCACCGGTTCCCAGGCCGGTTTGCGCGATCTCGTCCCGGGCGACTTGGTGCCGGCCTACAACCCCGCCCTCCGAAAATCCGTCGTCCCCTACGTGCTGCCCATTCAGGCGCAGCGGCTCCGCGAGATCGAGGCCTGTCTTTTCCGGGCCTCCTACAAGGGCATTACCGACGTGGTCACCAAGTGGGTCTGGCCGCGCCCGGCCCAAGCCGTTGTGCGTATCCTGGCCCGGGCCGGCGTGCGGCCGAACACAGTCACCGGCCTGAGCTGGGTGCTGGTGATTGGGGCCACCTGGCTGTTCAGCGTCGGCTCTTTTGGCCTCGGCCTGCTGGCGGCGTGGCTGATGACCTTTCTGGATACGGTCGATGGCAAGCTGGCGCGGCTCAGCCTCACCACGAGCAGAATCGGTCATGTTCTCGACCACGGGCTCGATCTGGTCCACCCGCCTTTCTGGTACCTGGCTTGGGCGGTGGGTCTGCCCGGCGGCGCGGTCTGGCTGGGGCCGGCGCTGGTGATTACCCTGCTTGGATATGTGGTGGGACGTCTGCTTGAGGGCGTTTTTCTGCTGCTGTTCAAGATGGAAATACACAGCTGGCGGCCGATTGATGCCTGGTTCCGGACGATTACGGCTCGCCGCAATCCGAATCTCATCCTGCTGTCTGTGGCCAGCCTGGGCGGCCGACCGGACTGGGGTTTGGTGGCGGTGGCGGTGTGGACGCTGTGTTCACTCGCCTTTCATAGTGTGCGTTTGCTGCAAGCGTGTGGCCAACGCTGGCGCGGCCAGCCCCTCCGGACCTGGCAGGAATCGGAGCCCGTGGGCTGAGGTCTGGTCCGGTCCCGGCGTGGTTCGCGTATCATGCGCATCGGTGTTTTGAGCAATCCCCAGGCTGGCCGACAGCCTGGTCGTGTGGCCCGGCTGCGGGCGCTGTGCGAGCGGCAGCCCGATGTCGTGTATGTTGAGACCGGACCGCAGCTGGGGGTGGAAGACGCGGTCGCAGCCTTGGCCGCCCGCGATATCGGGGTGTTGGCCGTATATGGCGGAGACGGCACCCTGCAGCGGGTGCTGACTGCAATGTTGCGCAGCCCGGCATCTGCCCGTCTGCCCCTGATCGCTCCGCTCAAGGGCGGACGAACCAACGCCGGGGCGCTCGATATCGGGAGCCATCCCAATCCGCTCCGAGCCTTGTCGGGCCTGATGAAAACCGTCCGTCACGACAGCCTTGCCCAAGCTGTGGTGGAGCGGCCAGTGTTACGCGTCGAGCTGGGGCCGGACGAGGCTGTGCAGTACGGCTTCTTCTTTGGGCTGGGGGTGATCTATCGAACTACGGAGCTGAAACACCGCCTGCTGCCCGAGCACTATTTTCAGGGGCCCTTGGCGTCCGGGGCAATCATCGGGCTGGTGGCGCTGCGGGCGCTGCTGGGTTCCTGCCGCGGGGTGCTGCGCCGTGACCGCCTGGACATCCGGCTTGACGGCTGCCCGCTCGCCCCGGGCTCGTTTTTGCTCGCGTTTGCCACCACCCTCGACTCGGTGCTGGGGCTGCGTCCGTTCTGGGGCCGGGAGGAGGCGCCTATTCGCTGCACTGTCGTTGCCGAGGGGGCATCGCGACGGCTGCTCGCCCCGCTCCGTATTGTCCGAGGCCGTCCGCCCCGGCCCGACGGGCCGCTGGCCGGCTATGTGAGTCACAATGTTCATCAGCTCCAGTTCCGGCTTGACTGCGGGCTTGTCATTGACGGAGAGTTGTTCGGACCAAAGGCGGGCCGGGTGGTCCGCCTCGAAGCCGACCGGCGGCTCCGATTCGTCCGGACCTGAAAAAGAATATCACGGTGCGCCCGATGAGCGCCTTATACGACATCGTGGACCAGGAACTCGGCCAGCCGACGCTTGCGGCGGCGCGAACCGTTGCCGACGAGATCCGTCGCCGTCACGGCCCGGCCGTTGCCGCAGTCGTATTCTATGGTTCGTGTCTGCGTCAGCGCACGGACCGGGGGGTGTTGGATTTCTACGTCCTGGTCGATAGCTACCGGGCCGTCTTTGCCTCGCGGGTGTTGGCCGTGCTGAATGCCGTGCTGCCGCCAAATGTGTTGTATCTGGAGGTCGGCGACGGACCACACACGCTGCGGGCCAAGTACGCGGTGATTTCGATGCGTGACTTTGTATCTGGCGCCTCTGCCCGCAGTGTCCACGCGATTATCTGGGCACGCTTCTGCCAGCCGGCCCGACTGGTCTATAGCCGCGACCAGGCCAGCCGGAGCCGGGTTGTCGGCGCGTGTGCGGAGGCTGTCCTGACCTTGGTCGGACGGATGGCAGCCCTGTTGCCGGCCCGCTTTCAGACTGCTGAGCTGTGGCAGCGTGGCTTCCGGGAGACTTACCGGACGGAGCTGCGGGCCGAGCAGCCCGGCACCGTCCAGGCTCTCTATCGCAGCGCGGTTGAGCGCTATGGCCGGGTTGCCGAACACGCCCTGTCCGAGTTGCGGGACCGTGGGCAATTGGTTCGAGTCGTGCCCGAACCGGGCCGGGCTGCGAAGGGCAACGCTGATGACCGCCTCGTCAGGAAGCGATCAGCGTCCCCCTTTGCGTGGCAGGTGACGCTCTCCGACCGCCAGCGTCGCCGGCTACGCTGGGACTGGAAGATCCGGCGTGCCCTGGCCAAGGGCCGCTACGCGCTGTGGCTGCTCAAATCCGGGCTGACGTTCGATGACTGGCTGCCGTATGTGGCGTGGAAGATCAGCCGCCATGCCGGGCTTGCCTGGCGACCGACCGACCGCCAGCGTCGCCATCCTTTCTTATTGGGCGGCCCGGCGGTTCTCAGGCTGTTGGTCCGGCGGCACCTGCGTTGAGCCGTGCCGGACGAGAGCTGAGATGGCCGATCCAATACCGTTCCGGTAGGTCTGCCAATAGGGCGAATCCTGTCCCAGTTCGGCTTCGAGCCGCCGGTGGAGGAGGCCCAGGCTGTGGTAGGGGACGGTGGGCAGAAAGTGGTGCAGGGCGTGGTAGCGGAGACCGACCGGGGCGGCGGCAGCGGTCAGCACGCTGAGCACGGACTTCTTGATAAAGCGCTCCCCATTGTTTTCCTCGGGCGGGCAGCCCCGGAGCGTGATCGAGTCCAGGACCTGCTCAACCGTGGTGACGGCGTGGTCGCGGTTATGGTAGCCATGGGCGGCCAGGGTGCGGATCTGGTTGATGACCAGGATGCCGGCTCCGGTCAACCACCACTGCAGCAGCCAGACGAGCGGAATCCAGCCCAGACAGCAGCCCAGTCCCACCCCCCAACACACAAGGCCGGCTGCGGTTTCCTGGGCGGCAAAACGGGTCCGCTGCTGTTTTGAGGGCAGCGCCCGACAATAGCGGGGGTTGATGACCAGGCTGGAAGCGTGGCGGATGACCCATCGGCGCAGCTGCGGCAGACACGCCGCCAACGGGCCGATGACACTCCAGCGCACGACCAGCAAGACCGGCACGAGGCTGACCTGGACGACAAACCACACCAGCCCGAGCGGGCGGCTGTGGGCCAGGGGCAGATATTCGGGGTCATTCGGGGTGCCAAAGCTTGCCTGGCGGTGATGATCGCCGTGCGTATCGTACATGATGCTGGGAACCAGGAGCGGAAAACCGACCAACAGCAGCCAGGCGGTTTCAAAACCGGGCAGGGCGCGGCGCTTGAGGTGGGCGAGTTCGTGGATGAACAGTGCGGCCCGGAGCAGGGCCAGGACGGCGGCGGTGCTGCACCCCAGATAGACCACGGAACCGAACGGCACGGACAGACTCAGACCAAAAAACCCCCAGCCCAGCCCGGCCGAGACCAGCAGGTCGGCCCAATACTTCCACGGCTGGGGCTGAAAAGCGCTGGCAAACCGGCGTCTATAATCGGCCGCACTAAACGAGGTGGCGGCGGTTGTTGGCAGGCTGACGGGGGGAGGCTCAGACATGCGGCTGGGTATCCTGTTTGCGGGGGGCAACCGGGAACTGACGCTGGGGAAAGACTAAAGGGCTCTCTGTGAGAGTGTCAAGGGTCGGGCGGCGCGGACGGAAGGTGTTTTGAGCCTGGGCTCGCGCTACTTGGTAAATAGCCTGAAATCTGGTATCTAGCGACGGATTATGTCGAATTTCTGGATACATGGGTGAGGCAAACACAGCAAACAGCTCTGGCTCCGGGCAGCCGGGTTTTGGTCACGGGTGGGACAGGTTTTGTGGGGTCCCACCTGCTCGAAACCCTCGCCCCACAGCCCTTCCAGCTGCGGGCTCTGGTCCGTAAGACGGAGGATGTGGCGCGGCTTGAGGCGCGCGGCGTGCAGTGCATTCAGGGTGATCTGTGCGACCCTGCGGCCCTGACTCGGGCTGTTGCCGATGTCGATGTGGTCTTGCATGTCGCGGCGGTCACGAAAGCCCGCCCTGAGGCCGTCTACGAGCAGGTCAACGGCCAGGGGACGCGGGCGCTGGTTGCGGCGATCCGGGCCGCCCCGTCACGTCCCCGCCGGTTTGTCTATCTCAGCTCTCTGGCTGCGGTTGGCCCGGCCCGCAACGGCCAGCCGGTGTGTGTGGACGACCCGCCCCGGCCATTGACGGCCTACGGACGCAGCAAATTGGCCGGAGAACTGGCCTGCCGCTCGCTGATGGAGGAGACCGAGGTCGTGATCCTGCGTGCGCCGGTGGTGTACGGGCCGCGCGACCGCGACTTTTTTCTGCTGTTTCAACTGGCTATGCAGGGGATCTTTCTCATGCCCAAAGGAGCCGAGGGGCTCCTTCAGTTCGTCCATGTCCATGATCTGGTCGATGCCGTGATTCGAGCCGCAACCCTTGCCAAGGTGGCGGGGATCTATCATATTGCCGAGGCGCGGTCCTACTCGCGGGGGGATATTGTGACCGGGCTTGCGCACGCGCTCGGACGGCGAGTCCGCACGGTGCGCGTACCCCACTGGCTGGTGCGGCTGGCGGCTGGTTGCAGTGAATTGGGCGCGGCGATGATGGGGCGGACGACGATCTTTAATCGGGATAAAGTTCAGGAATTACTGGCACCTGGATGGTTGTGTGAAACCGCAGCGGCCCGACAGGACTTGTGTTTTGAAGCCCGCATACCACTGTCTGAAGGCTTGACGCGTACAGCCGCGTGGTATCGAGAACAAGGCTGGCTGTAGGAGCAAATATGAATCGAGGGAAGGGGCGAAGCCGTCCGATATGGCTCCCTGTTGGAAATCTTGAGTCTGTGACCGGAGAGGGGGGGGCTGGATGAAACTGTTGGACAAATGTGCTCGCTTTACACGGGCCCGGGAGGCGCAAGCCGGGGGATATTATCCTTTCTTTATCCCTATTGAAGCGTCTGACGGGACACAGGTCAGGGTAGGTGGCGAATCCATGATCATGATGGGTTCGAATAACTACCTGGGTCTGACCCATCACCCCAAGGTTATTGAAGCGGCGGCCGATACCTTGCAGCGCTACGGGAGTGGCTGCACCGGCAGCCGTTTTCTGAACGGTACGCTTGATCTGCACGAACAACTCGAGGACCGCTTGGCCCGATTCCTCAACAAAGAAGCCGCCCTGGTGTTCAGCACCGGCTACCAGACCAATCTGGGTGTGGTGGCCGGCCTGATCGGACGCGGCGACTATCTGTACCTCGATAAGCTCAACCACGCGAGTCTGGTCGACAGTGCCCGCCTGGCCTACGGAACGGTGTGTCGCTATCCGCACGAGGATTTGAGCATTCTGGAGCAGCAGCTGGCCCACAGCCCGAATAATGCCGGAAAACTCATTGTTACCGACGGGGTCTTCTCCATGGACGGCGACATTGTTGCGCTGCCGGAGCTGGTCCGTCTGTCCGAGCAGTATGAGGCCGACATCCTGGTTGATGACGCCCACGGTTTTGGCGTGCTGGGCGAGCGGGGCGCCGGGACGGCCGAACACTACCGGCTCGAAGACCAGGTCATGCTGATTGTGGCCACCTTTTCGAAATCCCTGGCTTCCATTGGAGGAGTGGTGGCCGGGCCCGAGCCGGTGATTCATTATCTCAAGCATCACGCCCGCTCCTTGATTTTCAGCGCCAGCATGCCGCCGGCTTCAGTCGCCACGGTCTTGGCTGCGCTCGACGTGATTGAGGCTGAACCCGAGCGACGGACAGCCCTGTGGCGAAACACCCGCCGGATGCAGGACGGGCTGAAGAGCCTGGGCTATGATATCGGAGTCAGCGAAACCCCGATCATTCCTGTTGTCACCGGCCAGCCGATTGAGACCTGGCTGCTGTGGAAATCGCTCTACGACGGCGGGATTTTTACCAATCCGGTCATCCCGCCGGCGGTCCCCGACCACGCCTGTCGGGTGCGGATTTCCATGATGGCGACGCATACCGACGAACAGATTGACTTCGTGCTCGACGCCTTTGCGCGTGGCCGTCATCATTTGGGCATTCGCAGCCAGGTGGCGGTCTAAACGGCCTGGGCGGAGTCGTGGGCGGTCGGGACCAGCAGGCCGTGCGGGTGGTCCCGGTTCGGCGTCGCTCGGCGCTGCGTGCTTTTCTGCACCTGCCCGGACGCCTGTACCGCCATGAGCCAGTCTGGGTTCCCCCTCTGCTGTTTGACCTCAAGGCGCAGCTGAACCCCGACAGACACCCCTTTCATCAGCACGCGACAGTCGAGTATTTTCTCGCCCTGCGGGCCGAAGAAGTCGTCGGCCGCATTGCGGCTATTGTGAACCACCGCTACGTCTCGTTTCACAAGCGACCGGTCGGATTTTTCGGTTTTTTCGAGAGCGTCGATGACCCGGCCGTTGCTGCGGCTCTGCTCGGCGTGGCTGAGCGCTGGGCTGCTGAGCGGGGCATGAGCCATATCCAGGGTCCGATGAATTTTTCGACCAATGAGATGTGTGGGCTGCTGGTTGACGGCTTTGAACACCCGCCGATGCTGATGATGCCCTACAACCCGGCCTACTACGCGGGGCTGATCGAAGCCGCCGGCTATCACAAGGCCAAAGACTTGTTCGCCTACCTGATAGACGTCCGTGCCGATGCGACCCCCCCCGCCCGTCTGGTGCGGGGGGTCGAGCGTTTGCAGAGGACGCAGCAGGTGACCATCCGCCCGATTGACCGGCGCCGCTTTGAGACCGAAATCCGCCAGCTGTTCGATATCTACCAGCAGGCTTGGCAGGACAACTGGGGCTTTGTGCCGGTGACCGAGGCCGAGCTTGCGCATTTTGTTAAGCAGGTACGCTGGATTGCCGACCCGCGGCTGTGTCTGATTGCTGAGGTTGAGGGGCAGCCGGTCGGATTTGCCTTGGCGCTACCGGATTATAATCAGGTCTTGCGGCGGACGAACGGGCGGCTGCTGCCGTGGGGCTGGCTGAAGCTGGTGTGGCACTGGCGTTCGGTGAATGCGGCTCGAATTCTGCTGCTGGGGCTCAAGCCGGGCGTCCGGCTCAGGGGGCTGGATGCCATGCTGTATCTCAAACTCTGGCACGAGGCGCCCAAGAACGGCTATCCATATGTGGAGTGCTCGTGGATCCTTGAGGATAACTGGCCGATGATCCGCGGCCTGGAGCGGATGGGGGCGGTGCGCTATAAGACGTATCGGGTGTACGAAAAGGCCTTGTGAGCATACGTCCCCTCCTTCTGCAAGCGGTCCGACCTGTCCATGCCGAATGTCTGACCCGTTTCCACTCATTGCGCTTGTGGAGTGATTATCACGCTGGGAGTGTCCTCAACGTTGGTCATCTCCAGGTGTTGGGTCGCCTGATTCCACTCGAACGTCGTAGTCTCTCCTGGACTAGGGAAATCAGAGATCTGGCACTCGCCACTGGCTCCTATCAGAAACTCCTCTCCTGCGGTCGTTACCTCGAACGTGCTCTCCGCAAACACGACGCCGTTGTCATAGGCTTTGGCGGTGTGTTTTCCATCGCCTAGTATCGCCCAGTTGAAAAAGGAGAAAAAGGCGTTGTTTCCATCATCGCCACAGGCTGCCACTGTGTCTCCCCGAGAAAATCCATACGTGGTGGGAATAACGTCTCCATCGTTGAAGCGAATCGTAACGTTGCCCCGAGCTTCACACTTCCAGCCATGGATTACCCCAATTCCCGACAGTTTGTCTCCATTGCTCGGCACATCGAGGGCAGATTGAGCGTGAACCAGAGCCGGGACCAGGACAACAGATATAATCCAGATACGATGTAGAAAAGACATCCAGCACCTCCTAACAAGTAAGACGTAAAGTTGTCGGGCTATGTTCCGCTCTGTTGGGACCTCAGCCCCTCAAGGGTGGGCACTCCAGTTTTCACCGCGCTTCAGCATGGAATGCGTGAATGGTCCGAGTTAGCCTAGTCCAGTGCAGGGGAAAGCGTGTCTATAATATCCCGAATTGCAGCACTATCCGCCTCATCGGGGCTGGAAAGGCCCAGCGTCATGGTTTCTTCAACACTCTGAAGCTCCGCGCTCAGTTGCTCTAGCACTGTATCTTGGGGGGGTGATTGCTCTTGTACGCCCGATGTGGCCCGACTCGTTCGCACTCCTGTCATTGGATGAGGATTAGATATACCCTCACCACACTCCCCATTACGTACATCAACCAGGATAAAGACCCCCTCAACACGGTAAGTCCCTGTCTTATCAAAGAGAAAGAACCGACAGATGGTGATACTGGGGTCGAGCAAAGCAAATTCGTACGGCAGAGTATTGCCTGGGGAGATATCCTGGATGCGTCCACCAACAACTGGATCGCCATATTGATCAGTTCCAACGATGAGGGAAGTCCCAGTGCTGGTATCAACCTGACTTAACCGATAGGTATCGGTGAATGTGCTGATGATGGTATACGTGAATCGCCAGGTTCCAAGTAAGTCGTTGAGGCTACCCCCACCTCCACTGTCTCCTTTCGGCGTGAAGCGCACGGCCAAGGTGTACCGCCCGGTGCTCCGATCATCATATCCCCTCACCAGGATATAGTACGTTCCGGCGGACGCCGCCCACTCAATGCGGAAATTGAAGTCAGCTCCGCCATCATCGTTCTCTTCCAGCCATTGACCGTTCCCCCACAGATGGCCGTACGTATCAGTGGCCCCCGTCGTGTATACCGTCAGGGTTCCTGGCCCGGATAGGCTGACCCGGAAATAGTCTCTGTCCCCCTGCCGCTCCAAATGACCCCGGGTGGATGAGCCCAAAGCCACGCTGGTAGCTTGGTCGCCCGTGTCACCGTGATCGTCTCCGGGGGAGGAGACGCCTCCTTTCGGCGTGAAGCGCACGGCCAAGGTGTACCGCCCGGTGCTCCGGTCATTATAGCCCCTCACCAGGATGTAGTACGTCCCGGCGAACACCGATCGCGCGATCCGAAAATTGAAATCGGCTCCACCATCATCGTTCTCATCCAGCCATTGACCGTTCCCCCACAGATGGCCGTACGTATCAGTGGCCCCCGTCGTGTATACCGTCAGGGTTCCTGGCCCGGATAGGCTGACCCGGAAATAGTCTCTGTCCCCCTGCCGTTCCAAACGACCCTGGGTGGACGACCCCAGAGCCACACTGGTGGCTTGGTCCCCTGTGTCACCGTGATCGTCTCCGGTGGGCTGTGCGTCTGCTGTCAGCCAGGGCGCGGCATGGGGAAAGAAGCGATCAAAGCGACCATAGGCGGAGGTAGTGGGACATGTCTCATTCGGAGGAGACCCCGATAAAACGCCCCGTAGCCGTCCAGACGTGTCAAACAGACCAGAGCCGCTACTACCGCTCTGGATGGTGCCTTGCGACCAGCGAACATCAACACCTTCAACCTCTTGGAGGTATCCGCCTTCTTCGTCGCTGAGAAGGATCTTTATGTGACGTGCAGTTGTCCCGGCGCTGTACTTCTTTATATCACCCGCAGGATGATGTACCCCATAGACAGACGTAGGATGGTTGAGAGTCGCAGCGGTCCACCCCGCATACCAGCGACCATTCGGGCCACTCGGAGGGTCCCTCCTGAGTCTCAATAAGCTGGAATCCGATTCGGGGTGAGAGATCAGGAGGTCAGCCCCACCGGTCAGTTGGGTGACGGTCGTTGGAGCAGGACCACCGCAGGAAGCCCGCTCGAAGTCCCAGTAGGTGACAAGCGTCTGGGCGGCGGCTTGTGTCGCAATACAATGGTAGGCGGTGAGGAAGTACGGAATAAAAGAGCTGTCGTCAAGATCATGCATTAAAACGCCGGTACACAGGAAACTGTTACTTCCCTTCGTATAGATCATTTTGGCGGTCATAGTCGCCTCGCTATCCACGTCTCGACATTGGACATCAACGTGGGAACACTCGGCGCGCCCAATCCCGCTCAGATGTTGAGGTTCGTAGTAAGGTTCTCTGATAGAGCGGCTGATGGATTGCGGGATGTGAGAGACCTGGTCGACAGAGAGGGAGAAGGTCGAGAGCGCCGCAGACGACGGGAGGGTAATTTCAATCCCGACGGTCTCGCCGTCAATGACCGGGGACCACACCGGGAGGTCTTGCACGGAAGACTCGTCCGCCGTCAACAGCTCGCCGGTCTGAGGAGTGAAATCGTACTGGGTCGGGGGATCAACGGGCAACTCGTTGGCCTGGGAAGCGAAATCCTGCTCTGTCAGGGGCTCAAAGTGTTGAGCGGAGTCAGCAAGACTAAAGAAGCGCAACTCCGCTCCAGAGCCTAAGCTGGCATAGACCGCAACCCGCAATGCCGAGGCTCCGGGCGAGGTCACGCTGAGCGCGCTGACCAAGCTCCCATCGCTCAGCGTGTCCCACGTCAGCCGGGGCGCGAGGTCGTCTTGGTAGGCGACCGGAATCTCGCGGCCAAAGCCGATTTGTGACGGCTGCTTCTTCCTCTGCTCCGTCCATGTTGCCTGCTCGGAGTTGGTTACCTGTGGCAAAATAATGCGGAGCGCAATCGGGATAGAGGTGGAATCCTGTGTGAGCGACTGCGCTTGCGGTGTGTACGTGGGATCGTCCGTCCCATCAGGTGGTCTGAATCCGCTATCAACGCTCACCGATTGGGTATGGCCGACTGCCGAAAGACTTGCCATCAAAACGAGGGAGAACAGTGCGGAGATCATTCTTTGATGGCTCATTTTTTATCCTCCCGCCTTTGAGAAGGGCCAGACAAAGCTGATGACGTCTGGATTGTCAATCCATTAGAGCAATTTACGTTACCGTGTAG
>JAAXHF010000341.1 GCA_012271025.1 Deltaproteobacteria bacterium
TTCGGCGGCTGGGTGCTGGTCTACTATAATCAGGTACTGGGGCTGGACCCGGCCCTGGCCGGGCTGGCCTTGGCCCTGGCTCTGGTGGTCGATGCGATCACCGACCCGCTGGTCGGCGTCTGGTCGGATAGGGTGCGCACGCGCTGGGGTCGACGCCACCCCTTCATGTATGCCGGCATCCTGCCGTTTGCCGTCTCGTTCTACGCGCTGCTCCAGCCGCCGGCGGATATGAGCCAGAACGGCCTGTTCGTGCGGCTGCTGTGTCTGGCCGTGGCCGTGCGGGTGTCGATGACCTTATACGAAATCCCGCGGGCCGCCCTCGGTCCGGAACTCACCAAGGACTATGACCAGCGGACGCAACTGGTCGGCTGGAGTACCTCCTACGGCTGGTTTGGGGGCGCCGGGTTCGCCTGGCTGACCCTGGCCTTTTTATTGCCGGAGACCGCCGAGTATCAGGGCTCGCGGGCCTATCTGAATCCAGACGGCTATCGGAATATGGCCTGGATTGGGGGGGTGATCATTTTCGCGACCGGCATGATCTCAACGCTCGGCCTGCACCGCCACATCCCCGCCCTGCACGTTCCCGAGGATGAGTCTGCCGTGGGGTTCAGCCTGCGCCGGCTGAGCCGGGAGATCGTCGAGACGCTGTCGAACCGTTCGTGGTTGATGCTGTTTGCCGCAGGGCTGGTCTTTGCTCTGTACGTCGGCCTGCACAGCAATACGGACCGCTACTATGACCTGTATTTCTGGCAGTGGACACCGGAGCACGTCCAGGTCTTTCCGATCGTTCATATGTTCATCGCCATCAGTTGCGGGCTGCTGGCCTATCCGCTGACGCGCGGGCGGGACAAGAAGCGCACCGCGATCGGCCTGTTTCTGCTGTCGGCCACGCTGGGACCGCTGCCGCTCATACTACGGCTGCTCGACCCGCTGGTGTCCGCCGCGTTGTTTCCGGCCAATGGAACCGACGTGTTGTGGTGGTTGCTCTTGCTGCACAGCACATTCGTGGTGTCACTGGTTGTGACGGGCTTTATCCTGGTCGGCTCCATGACCGCGGATATCGTGGAGGAAAGCCAGCGTCAGACCGGACGTCGCAG
>JAAXHF010000388.1 GCA_012271025.1 Deltaproteobacteria bacterium
GGGTGGAGGTGTTGCGCGGCCCCCAGGGCACGCTGTTCGGGCGCAACTCATCCGCGGGCGCGGTGCTGCTGAACACGGTGGCCCCCAGCCATGAGACGGACGGCTACCTGGAACTGAGCTACGGCAACCTGGACCTGTTCAGCGCCAACGGCGCCTTCGGGGGTTCGCTGGTGGAGGACGTGCTGGCGGTGCGGGTGACGGGGTTCCTGACCAGCCGGGATGGGTTTGTCGATGCAGTGGGTGAGGGCGGGAACCTGCTCAATGACCGGGATCGCTACGGGGGGCGGGCGCAATTGCTGTACACGCCCACAGACGATGTGTCGCTGCGGGTAATTCTGGACTATTCCCAGATCGATGAGATCTGCTGCGCTGCGCCTACGTTCCGCAGCAATTATTTTTCGTTTGACGGTCGGCCCGGCTCCGATGCCCTGCTGGCTAGCCTGGGCGTGCCGCTGCTGAACGAGGACCGGTTTACCGACTATGTGGTGCATATGAACCAGTTGCCTGAATCGAAGAACGACGACAGCGGCGTGTCAGCGGAGCTGAACTGGGACCTCGGCGCCACGGACACGCTTACTGCGATCAGCGCCTACCGCACGTTCAATACGACGGACGATGCAGACGTGGATTTCAATGCGGCGGATATTGCCACGCGCTACAACCGCGGAGAGTCGGAGATGTTTTCCCAGGAGTTGCGCCTGTCGGGGAGCCGGGGCCGGGTGGACTACCTGGCCGGAGCGTATTATTTCAACCAGAACCTGAACAGTTGGACCACGACGGCGCTGGGTGCGGATTTTGAAGCATTCGCTGTCGGCGGCAACCCGGTACTGGGCACCTTGATCAGCACCATCAACGCCCTGTCTGCGCTGACTGGCGGGTTTATCCCCATGACCGGTCCCGCGGTTCTGCCCGGCAGCAGGTCGCTGGACGTCATGCTGCAGGACCATGAGGCCTGGGCGGTATTCGGTCAGGTCGATGTGCAATTGCTGGAACAGTGGCGCGTATCTGCCGGGTTACGTTATACCGATGAGGAAAAACGGCTTGACGGCACGTTTACCCAGGGGAACACGGGGCCGCCGCCGGATTTTACGGCCATCGGCACCAACCTGTTTCTGGCGACTCAGGGCCTGGCGAGCCTGGACCCATCATTGCTGGCGCCGCTGGTGTATCCGGGCTGGGGGTTTTACCTGGTCCCGGTAGTTGCGCCGCGGCCGGGCGTGGATGAAACCCTTAAGGACGACCAGGTGACCTGGAACGTTAAACTGAGCTGGACCCCGAACGACGACCTGCTGCTG
>JAAXHF010000566.1 GCA_012271025.1 Deltaproteobacteria bacterium
ACGATCTCGTCCGCGCCAAAGGCTTTGGCCCGCTGGAGGCGCAGGTCCACGCCGTCAATGGCAATGACCCGAGCGCCCCGGGCTTTTGCCACGGCCATGGCGTGCAGGCCGAGCCCGCCGGCACCCTGTACCACCAGGGTTTCTTCATAGCTGAGCCGGGCCTGATCCAGCCCAAAGAAGACCTCGGACAGGGCGCAGTTGGCGGCCGAGGCGGCGTGGTCGGGCACGTTGTCGGGTACTTTGTAGACGTGCTGGCCGGGATGGATGTAGTAGTGCGTGGCAAACGGCGTGTGAAAATGCGGCGGGTCGTGCGGCCCGACCCGCCGGGCGCGTATGCCCAGCACCACACAGGCCGCCGCGTTACCGGCCCGGCAGTTCACACAGTTGCCGCAGGTCTCGTAATAGACCGGCGCAATCCGGTCGCCCTCTTTTAGGGGCTGGCCGGCCGTGTCGTGGGTGACGCCCTTGCCCAGCTTATACACTTGGCCCACCATTTCATGGCCGGGCATGACGCCGCGCCTGCCGAACTCGCCGCGCCACATGTGGACCTCGGAGCCGCACACATTGGTGCGACTCACCTCGGCCAGAATGGCGCCCTCGGCGACCTCTGGCAGGTCGTACTCAAAAAACTCGATGGTTCGGGCCTTAGGAATAAAACTGACGGTTCCCTTCATGGCTCCCCTCCTGTTTGTACGCACGGAATGCGCGGGTCTTAGAATGTCGGCGGTCGGTATTCGCCGAACTCGTTGCGCAGCGCGTCCGAGATTTCACCCAGGGTGACATAGGTCCGCACGGCATCGATAATGGCCGGCATCAGATTGCCCCCATCCCGCGCGACCTGCCCAACCCGGTCGAGCGCGGCCTGGGCCGCGGCCTGGTTGCGCTCGGCGCGTACCCCGGCCACCCGCTCCTTCTGGCGTTCCTCCAGGGCCAGGTCGACCTTCAGCAGTTCGTCGTGGGGGTCTTCCTCGACCATGAAATCGTTCACCCCCACAATGATCTGCTGCTTGGTTTCAATGGCCTGCTGATAGTGGAACGCGGCGTCGTGAATCTCGCGCTGCTGATAGCCGTTCTCAATGGCTTGGACGGCTCCGCCCAGCTTGTCGATCCGGTCGATATACTCGACCGCCTTGGCCTCCAGCTCGTCGGTCAGGGATTCGATAAAATACGAGCCCGCCAGAGGATCGATGGTGTCCGCGGCCCCGGACTCGTGGGCGATGACCTGCTGGGTGCGGAGCGCAACCCGCACGGCGTCTTCGGTGGGCAGGGCCAGGGCTTCGTCTTTGGAGTTGGTGTGCAGCGAGTTGGTCCCACCCAGGGCCGCGGCCAGGGCCTGGAGGGTCACGCGGATAATATTATTGTCCGGCTGCTGGGCGGTCAGGGT
>JAAXHF010000301.1 GCA_012271025.1 Deltaproteobacteria bacterium
GGCGGCGGGGTATACGAATTCTGGCCCGGCATATAGTCCTGCACCGTGTCGCTGTGCAGCCCCATGTGGTGGTAGTACTCCATCGAGTTCTCGGCCGAGAGCTTCCAGTTGCCGTCCCAGACGGATTCGTAATGAAAAATCTCTTTTTGCTCGGCCACGCGATAGTTGGCGATATAGCCTTCGAGGGTTCGCATTTGGGCGGCGAGTGGGGGCGCGTCTTCATCCAGATTGACAAATAAGAAGCCGAACCATTCTTCGAGCCGGTAGCGCGGCAGGCCGCACTGCTCGCGGTCGAAGCGGCCCGCGCCTGCCATATGCGGCGCGGACAGCAGACGGCCGTCGGTCGCATACGTCCAGGCATGATAGGGGCAGACAAACCGGCGCGCGCTGCCCGAGTCCTGCACCAGCGGCATGAAACGGTGCCGGCAGATGTTTGACAACGCCCGAACCTCGCCGTCGTCGCCACGTACGATGATGAGCATATCCCCCAGGACCTCGAAGGCGTAATAGTCGCCCGGATTGGGGATATATTCCGCGCGCCCGACACAGACCCAGGCGTGCTTAAAAATTTTCTCGATCTCCAATGCGTATAGCTCGGACGACCGGTAGGCTGCGGGCGGCAGGCTGAGGCAGTCGGTGTCGTCGAGCGTGAGATACTCGCCGAGCACCGCGAGCAGTTGGGCCAACGTCGGCTGGGGCGAGACCATGCGGCCATTCAAGCACGAAACCGGCCCCAGGAGAAGGTCTTGTGGACGCGGCGGGTCACCGACTGCGTTGATAGAAAAACAGCAGCGCGGCCAGCCCGGCCACAAGACTCAGCCCGGTTTGCAGTCCGTCCGGCAGGCCAAGCTCAAGGCGGCTGAAGCCCAGGCTGGCGGCCAGCGCAATGCCCACGCCGGTCAGGGCCTCGCCGGCAATGGCCCCCGAGGCCAGCAGCACGCCGGGCTGAGAGGCCGCGGTTTCTGAAGTAGTGGGTCGCTGGCGGTGCAGGAGGGCGGACAGCAGGCCGCCCAGAAAAATCGGGACGCTCAGCCCGAACGGCAGATACATGCCGACCGCAACCGGCATGAGGTGGAGCCGGAAGGACACACCTCGTCGGGCGAGCAGCCGGTCCGCCCCAACCAGGACAAGACCGATCAGGGCCCCAGTCCCGACCAGATGCCACGGCAGATGGCCGTCACCAAAAAAGCCGCGCGCCAGACTGGCAAACAGTTGCGCCTGGGGCGCGGCGAGTTCGCTGCCGCCAATGCCGCCGGGCGTGTAATCATGGAGCAGTTGCAGGACGGGCGCCATAATCAGCGCGGCCACGGCCACGCCGCCGATCTGCATGATTTGCTGGCGGCGGGGCAAGGCGCCGACCAACTGACCGGTCTTGAGGTCGTTGCACACATCACCGGCCGTGCAGGCCGTGCAGCACACCACCGCGGCCACGCCCAGGATGGCCAGCATGCCGGTCGTGCCCGTAAAGCCGAACAGGACGAGCATCAGCCCGGTAGCCAGCACGGTGGTGATGGTCATGCCCGAGACCGGGCTGTTGGAGTTGCCAACCAGGCCCACGATATAACTGGCCACCGCGGTAAAAAAGAGCGC
>JAAXHF010000554.1 GCA_012271025.1 Deltaproteobacteria bacterium
AAGTCGTACAGCCAGTCGTTATACGCCCGCCGATAGGCTGCGGCCGTATCGGCCGCCAGCTTGGGCACGGCCACCGACAGCAGACCGACCGAGGGGTAGACGACCATATAGTCGATCCCCGTCCGTTCCATGGCCACGGGGTACATCTCGGGCGGAAAATTCTGTTTGGCAAACTCGGCGTAGGCTTCGTCCTGACCCGGCAGGCTGACCCGCACCCCGGGATCGAACGAGGCCGGGCCCATGGCGCCGGGATCAATCGGGTCGCGGCCAAAGGGCATGGTGTAGCTGCCGCCGTCAGGGTTGGGGATGGACAGCTCAAAACGGAAACCCAGCGGGTCTCCGTCGTAGAACAGCCACGTTTTGGGCATCTGGTCGCGAAACTTGGGATCGAGATAGCGCTCGAACATGTCGTTCGGTTCGAGAATATGGGCGTCGCTGTCGATAAAGCGGAATTTTTTTTGCACTACCGTTCTCCTCGCTCAAGCGTGTCCGGGATGGACCGGACTGTACCATCTCGGGCGCCTGGGCTGCAAGAAAGTCGGGGCCGGCCCTAGACCTCAAACTCGCAGCTCAGGCCCGTCCGTCCCAGCCTGCGCCGCACCTCGTCCAGCGACAGCCGGAAATAGACCGGGCGGTCATGCGCGCAGGCGTGGGGGTGGGTGGTCTGCGTCCAGGCCGTGAGCAGCCGTTCCTGAGCCTCACGACTCAGCGGCTGGCCGGCTTTGAGGGCCGCCAGGCAGGACAGGGCCTGGGTGATGTCCTCTTTTTTGTTGCGCAGGCGGGCCAACAGGCGCGAGAAAATCAGTCCTGAGGACTGGGGGTCAACAAAATCCGGCACGGCCCGCAGCGCAATCACCCCGGGACCAAAGGCGTCCAGCTCAAAACGACACGCCGACAACGCCTCGGCCGTATCGTCCACCAACGCCTGCTCGTCAATCGACAGCTTGACCACCTGGGGCGCAATCAAACGCTTGGCCTGGACCCGTCCGTCTCGCAGCCGTTCGTACAAGACCCGCTCCTCGGCCGCGTGCTGATCCAGCAGGTAAACGTGGCCCTCGGACGCGGTCAGCAGGAAGCTGTTTTCGACCTGCCCGACCAGCGAGAAGCCATTGACGGACGCCCCGTCGTAGGCTTCCTGCTGTTCTGCCACGGCCTCGGTTTGCAGCCAGGCCGGACGCTGGCGGTGTTCGAGCGCGCTTCGGACCAGGCTGTAGATGGCCGTATCGTCCCGAAAGCGGACCTCGGCCTTGGCCGGGTGGATGTTGACGTCGAGCTGCGAGGGGTGCAGTTCGAGAAACAGCAGGACCAGCCCGCCGGCCTCGCCCCAGGCGTCTCGGACGGCCCGGTACAGCGTCCGGTTGCGAATCGGACGACGGTTGACGAACAGATAGTAGCGCCGTCGCCAGCCGGCCTGGCTGGGCAGCACGGCTCCCCACACCCGGCCGCTCAGGCCCGCGTCTTCCACCTCCTCCAGACCTGAGGTCGTCTCGCCGCCAAAGCAGGCCGTCAGCCGTTCCTGGAGCGAGCCGGGCTGGAAGCTGTACACCTCGCGGCCGTCAAACGACAGGGACAGGCTGGTGTCGGGAAAGGCCAGCGCAAAGCGGGTAAAGGTGCCCAGGATATGGCCGTACTCGGTGCGCAGGCTGCGCATGAAGCGGCGTCGGGCCGGCGTGTTGTAGAACACGTCCCAGACCTCGACGCTGGTGCCGACCGGCGCCCCGGCCTGGCGCTGGGAGATCAGCCGGCCGGCCTCAAGGCGGTGCTCGGTGCCGAGCTGGTCCGTTCGCTGGCGGGTCAGCAGTCGCAGGCGGGAGACCGAGGCAATGCTTGGCAGGGCTTCGCCCCGAAAGCCGAAGGTCTGAATCCGGGCGATATCGGTGGCGCTGGTGATCTTGCTGGTGGCAAAACGCTCACACGCCAGACCGACATCTTCGGCGGTCATGCCCGGACCGTTATCGGTGACCTTGATCAGCCGCCGGCCGCCCTCCTGGATTTCGACTCGAATCGTGTCGGCGCTGGCATCCAGGGCGTTTTCAATGAGTTCCTTGACCACGCTGGCCGGTCGCTCAATGACCTCGCCGGCGGCAATCTGTTGCTGAACGTCTGGGGGTAGAATGCGGATTTTCATGGACGCTCGGGGTAGCCTAGCAGAAGTCGGCCGGCGTGTCTGTGGCGGTTTGTGGCGATTGCCGAAAAACTCTTGTCGAAGGGCGGCAAGTGCGCTAGAACATACTCCTGAGTTCAGAAAGTTGATTCACCAGTTGAGGAGGGAGAGCTATGTCGTCCATCACCAACAATAAGACGTTTCCGTATCGCGGCGCGATTGACGCCGACGGGCATATCCTTGAGACGCCTGATGCCTGGGAGAAGTATATTGACCCGCAGTACCAGGAACAGGCCATGCGGGTTACGGTTGGCCCAGACGGCCTGGAAGTCCTCGAAATCGCCGGTCGGCCGGCCAAATACATCAAGCCCGGCCAGCTGGCCGCGTTCGGCGGGATGGGCAAAACGCCCGAAGAGGTTGAGCCGCACCCCGACCGGACCTATGTCAACATGGCCCCGTTCGGTTCGATGGACCCCCAACAACGCCTGCAACGCATGGACGCCGAGGGGCTGGACAAGGCGATTGTGTATCCCAGCCTGGGCCTGATCTGGGAGACCGAGGATCTGGGCGATCTGGGACTCCAGGCCGCCTATGCCAGAGCCTACAACCGCTGGGTGGCGGACTTCTGCCGGGATTCGTCCGGGCGCCTGATCCCCATCGCCCACATCTCCTTTGGCGATCCCCAGGAGGCGGCCAGCGAGCTGGAACGGGCGGTCAAAGACGGCTGCCGGGGCGCGTTTGTGGTGCCGTTCACGCCGACCAACAAGTCCCACGCCAACCCCGACTACGACCCCTTCTGGGCCAAGGCCCAGGAGCTGGACGTGCCGGTCGGCATCCATCCCAGCGGCGAGCCGCCGGCCAAGCGGGTCCACCAGCGCTTTCACGACATGCAGAAATGGGCGCTGTGGCACTTCAACGTGCACGGCGGGCAGGGGCCGCTGCAAGCCTTTACCGCCCTGTTTCAGTACGGTCTGTTCGACCGCTTCCCACAGGTGAAGATCATCGTCCTGGAGTCCGGGGCGGGCTGGGCCGGCTATCTGCTCAACCGCATGGACGCGGTGTACGACAGCCCGCTGGGTGAGTCGGTACCGCTTAAGGAAAAGCCCAGTTACTATTTTCACCGCCAGTGCTGGATCTCGGGCGACCCCGACGAGAAGGCGTTTGGCAATGTGGTCGATTTTGTCGGCAATGACAAGTTCTTCTGGGCCTCGGATTTTCCTCACTTCGACCATCCCGACAACTACATGGACGAGCTGTTGGAGCTGGTCGAGCCGATGGGCGACGAGACCCGCCGCAAGGTCATCGGCGATAACGTCGCTCAGGTCTACGGCCTCTGAGTCGTCACTGCCTCAGCGTTCCAGCCGCCTGCGTGGTCCCTGTGGCCGTGGAGCGGTGTCTCGGTAGAAGCCTCAGCGGTCCTCTGTGACTGACTATTCAAGCCGGAAAAATCCCCCTCAGTCCCCCTTCTTCAAAGGGGGAAGCCTGTCCTGATCCCTGTCGAAGGGCGCTCCAGCGCAGGGGGATTTCGGAGGGTAGAAGTAGGGGCGGGTTTCAAACCCGCCCCTACCGCATGGGAGGAGGTCAACACAATGCCTGCGGATGCCGTTGTCCGAGCCCGAATCGACAGTCAGACAAAAGTACGGGCAGCCAAAGCCCTGGAAGCCATGGGTCTGTCCGTATCAGACGCCATTCGTCTGTTGCTGGTGCGCGTAGCCGAGGAAAAGCGTCTGCCGTTTGCGCTCCACCTGCCGAATGCCGCTACCGCTAGGGTCCGGACTCATAACCAA
>JAAXHF010000601.1 GCA_012271025.1 Deltaproteobacteria bacterium
GTCTTGTACAGCGGCGAGACGGTCGGCGCGGTCAGGCTCGGCAACATCTCGACGATGTGGTCGAGCTTCTCCTTGGGCACGTTCATCTTGATCCCGACCTTGGCCTCGGCTTCCAGGGCGCCGGTCAGCAGCAGGGCAATCTGCTGGATGTGCTCCTTTTTGGCCGGGTCCTGCCAGGCTCGACGGTTGGCAATCAGCTGCGGGTTGGAGGTGAACAGCTCGTGGATGATCCTGAGGCCGTGGGCGCGGATGGTCGAACCGGACTCGGTCACCTCAACAATCGCGTCAACCAGTTCCTCGGCCGCCTTGGCCTCGGTCGCGCCCCACGAAAATTCGACCGCGACATCGATATCCCGTTCGGCAAAGTAGCGCTTGGTGTAGGCGACCAGTTCGGTGGCGACCCGTTTGCCGTGCAGATCCTGGGGAGTTCTGATCGGCGAATCGTGCGGCACTGCAAGGACCCAGCGGGTCGGCTGAAAGCTGGCCTTGGAGTAGACCAGATCTTTGACCACCTCGACATCGGCGTTCTGCTCCATGATCCAGTCTTTGCCGGTCAGTCCGACATCCAGCGCGCCGGATTCCACATACTGGGCCATCTCTTGAGCCCGGACCAGCATGCAGCGCAGCGTCGGGTCATCAATGCTGGGAAAATAGCTCCGCGAACTGGTGGTGATTTTCCAGCCGGCTTTGCGAAACAGGTCAATGGTGGTGGCTTCCAGACTGCCTTTGGGAATCCCCAGTTTGAGTGTTTGCATGAATGCCTTCGCGTTTTCGTCCCGGATTTTGGCGCAGGCCAGAGGTGTTCCTAACACACAGGCCGGGGAGTGACAAGCAAAGGGCGGGCCGATAGTGGTGGGATACCGACAGGGGCGGCACATCGGCAAGAGTGAAAGGAGAGGCCGGATGAAACTTGGAGAAATCGCCGAGCGCTTAGGCGCTGACCTCCACGGCGACGGCACGCTGGAGATTGACGGCGTCGAGCCCATCGAAAAGGCCGGGCCGGCAGAGCTGACCTTTCTGACCAACAAAAAATATGCGGCCAAACTCCCGCTGACCAGGGCGGCTGCGGCCCTAGTGGCCCGGGACGTGTCGCTCGGCCAGCTTGCGGACAGGCTGGCCGTGGTCCGTGTGGACAACCCGGCGCTGGCCCTGTCCCAGGTGCTGGGCTGGTTTTATCCGCCCTACGTCCCGCCTGCGGGAGTTCATCCCACGGCCGTGGTTGCGCCCTCGGCCCGGATTGGCGAGGGTGCTTCAATCGGGCCCTATGCCGTGGTCGGAGACGAGGTGGTGATTGGCCGCGGGGCGCGTATCGCCGCCCATGTCGTCATTTATCCCCAGGTCAGGATTGGCGACCGGTTTATCGCCCATGCCGGCGCGGTGGTGCGCGAGGGCACACGCATCGGCCACCGGGTCGTCCTGCAGAGCGGGGCGGTCGTTGGTGGCGACGGGTTCGGCTATGTGCCGCTGCCCGACGGGACGGTCGTGCCGAATCCGCAGACCGGCCATGTCGTGCTTGAGGACGAGGTCGAAATCGGCGCCAACACCACGGTTGACCGGGCCACCCTGGGGGCGACGCATATCGGCCGGGGGACCAAGATCGACAATCTGGTGATGAT
>JAAXHF010000159.1 GCA_012271025.1 Deltaproteobacteria bacterium
TCAACATCATCGACACCCCGGGCCACGTTGACTTTACCACCGAGGTCGAACGCAGCCTGCGCGTCCTCGACGGGGCGGTGGTGGTCTTCTGCGCGGTCGGCGGGGTGGAGCCGCAGTCGGAGACGGTCTGGCGTCAGGCCGATAAATATAGGGTGCCACGCATCGTCTTTATCAATAAGCTCGACCGCGTGGGGGCGGACTTTCACGGCGTGCTCGAGCAGATCACACACCGTCTGGGCGGCAAGCCGCTCGTGGTGCAGCTGCCGCTCGGCACCGAGGACACGTTTCGCGGGGTGATCGATCTCGTGCGCCAGAAGGCCATTGTGTGGGAAGAAGACACGCTCGGGGCGCGTTTTCACGAGGAAGACATTCCGGCCGGGCTGGCCGACGAGGCCGCCCGCTACCGCGATCAGCTGATCGAGACGGTTGCCGACGCGGACGACGAACTGCTCGAACAATACCTGGCCGGCGAAACCGTGAGCGAGGAGCGGCTGGTGCGGGCCATTGCGATCAAAACCCGGGCCATGGAACTCTTTCCGGTCTTGTGCGGCTCGGCCCTGCGCAACAAGGGCGTGCAGCCGCTGCTCGACGCCATCGTGTCCTACCTGCCGCCACCGACCAAGCCGGTCCAGGGTCACACGCCCAAGGGCGAGCCGTGCGAGTGGCAGGTCAACGATGCCGTCCGGGCCGGCCTGGCCTTTAAGACCATGCACGATGCCTACTCGGGTCAGCTGACGTTCATCCGGCTGTACAGTGGCGGGCTGAAAACCGGCGCCCAGATCTTCAACCCCCGGACCGGCCAGACCGAGCGGCTCGGTCGTCTGGTACGCATGCACGCCAACAAAAAGGAAGATATCGAATACGCCGAAGCCGGCAGTATTGTGGCCGCCGTCGGCCTCAAGCACTTCACCACCGGCGATACGATTGCCGACCGCAACCGCCCCGTCCTGTTGGAGTCAATCACCTTCCACGACCCGGTTATCTCGCTGGCGGTCGAGCCAAAGACCAGGGCCGACTCGGAAAAGCTCGGCCTGGCCCTGGAGCGCCTGTCGTCCGAGGACCCGACTCTGGTTATCCAGACCAATGTCGAAACCGGCCAAACCCTGCTGTCCGGCATGGGTGAGCTGCACCTCGAAATCATCCTCGACCGGCTGGTCCGCGAGTTTCAGGTGGCCGTCAACACCGGCGCGCCCCAGGTCGCCTACCGGGAGACCATTACCCGGCCGGCCCAGGCCGAGGGCAAATATATACGCCAGTCGGGCGGCCGGGGTCAGTTCGGGCATGCGTGTTTCAAGATCGAGCCGAACGACGACCAGGGGCTCGTCTTTGTCAACGCCATCAAGGGTGGCGCCATTCCCAAAGAGTACATTTCAGCGGTGGAAAAAGGCGTGCGGGAGGCTGCCGAGAATGGGGTCAGCTATGGCTGCCAGCTGCTCAATACCACGGTGACCTTGTACGACGGCAGCTATCACGAGGTGGACTCCTCGGAGATGTCCTTTCACCTAGCCGGCTCACTGGGGCTGAAAGAGGCGGTCAAACGGGCCAAACCAGTCCTGCTCGAACCGATCATGAAGGTTGAGGTGGTCATGCCCGAAGAATACCTGGGAGCGGTCATGGGCGACCTTCAGGCGCGACGGGGCAAGGTCACCGAACTTGGCGAGCGCGGCAGCCAGCGCACGATTACGGCCCACGTGCCGCTGGCCACCATGTTCGGCTATGCCACCAACGTACGCTCGATCAGCCAGGGCCGCGCCGCCCACAGCATGGAATTCGATCACTACGACCCCATGCCGCCTCACATGATTGACGAGGCGCTCGGCTATCAGCGGGACAGCTACTAGGCTCACGTCAGACTGGCGGGATGCCGGAGGCGGGACTTGAACCCGCACGCGGGAGACCCGCTCAGGATTTTAAGTCCTGTGTGTCTGCCAGTTCCACCACTCCGGCACGCCCGGAATCTTAGCCGGAAGCGTCGCGGGCTGACAAGGCCGCGCGCGTTTGACACCTCCGGGCCGGGCCAGTAAGCTGGACCGTGTCGCCGCCAGGCCGAGTCCGATGCGCTATGCGATACCCGTTGCTGTCCGCTCTTGTTGTGATGTGCTGCCTACCGCTGGTCTCGAGCTGTTCGTTTTTTCGCCCGCAGTCCGTCCCCCCCAGCCCGGCCGCCGCCATTCGTGAGGCCATCCCCGGCCTGTCGAAAAACACCGCCGCGAACCGCAACCCGCAGTACGAAACCGAGGAAGACCTGCTCAAGATCACGACCGAGTTTCAACGGGTCGAAGCCCACGACACCTATCGGTTTCCGCTGCCCCAGGACGTCACCGGCGCCAACGCCTATAAGGCCACCCTGAAACGTCTGGACGACTATCAGGCCAAGCATCCCGGCGCCTATCCGGTCCTGGTCGCCTTCACCCGGGGACGCGCCTATGAAGGCTTGCACGCCTACCCGCAGGCGCTCGAAGCGTATCAGCGCGTCAGCCAAACCCGTCACCGACTCAAAGACGAGGCCACCAAATCCGCCGCCGCTCTGGACAAATTCCAGGAGCTGGCCGAGCGGCCGATCTCGGCCACCACCCCGGCCGAATACTTACAGGTGCTGGACGATCAGGCCGCCGCCTGGACCGGCCTCAGCCAGGAGTTGACCGGCACCCGGTATGAAAGCCTGGCCCTGGAAGAGGCCGAACGGATCGACGCGGCCAAGGTGACCTTTTTGAAACTGAACCGCTACCAGCTCCAGGACGGTCCCGAGAGCGTCATTGTCGCCTACCGCCAGCTGCTCGACAAACACCCCGAGAGCAAGAATCGCTACCGCTACCTGATCGAACTGGGCGACTTCTTTCACGCCCTGGCCGAAGAATACGTGTCCCAAAACGATCCCGAGGGCCTCTCCTTTTCAGTCGCCACGTTCGAAGAACTGGGCCAGGCTGCGCTGAATCAGTACGCCCAGGTCGCCCAGCAGGACGGGGTGATCGAAAAGCTGCAAGCCAGGGGCAAACTCCAGGCCCTGGAGGCGTATATGGCCAAAATCGGACGGCTCGGGAGGTGAGGCAGTATGCGACCCGACACCTGCCTGAGATCGTGTATCATCGGACTCGTGGGACTCGTGCTGCTCAGTCCGGTCCAGGCTCAGGAATTTGCCGATCCTCTGCTGAATCGGCTGACCGAGGTCCACCCCGGTTACGATCCGTTCGTTCCGCCCCTGCCGCCCGAGCGCTATTTCCCGGACGCGGTCGGCAAGCAGATCGCCAGGGCCATTGCGGACGCCTATGTCAGCGGTCCGCAGTCGCTCGACGCCCACGTCCACGCCCTGTCTGAGCATGATGCCGAACTGGTGCGTAGCGGTCAGCGCCCAACCGGTC
>JAAXHF010000157.1 GCA_012271025.1 Deltaproteobacteria bacterium
GGCCCTCCATGCCGCTGAGGTGGTAGTCGAAATCGAGGTGGTCGGCCCCGGCGAAATTATCGTGGTTTTCTTCGTGGTTGAAGGTCCAGTAGTGCGAGTAGGGCACGGTCGCGGTCGGGCCCATATCTTCGCGCACCGCCTGCGGATAGTAGAGCATTTCGATTTGCACGGCTTGGTGGTGGCGCTGTTTGCGGCCATTGAACGGGCCGTTGTCGTCCTTGTGCCAGTGCTGGTCGCGGGCGCCGCTCGAGAAGGTCGCATTGTGGGTGAACGGCACAATGGCCCAGTTCTCGCCGACCAGTTGGTTGCAGGCGGCGACGACGCCAGGGGCGTTGATTACCTCGAGCACGTCCGGAATGAGTCCGGGCGTAACGCGCTCGCCAGCGCCGACCGCCTGCTTTTCGCGCTGGTAGATCCGCTCGTGGACCTCGGGTGGAATGCCCAGGCTTTCCGGGGCCAGTACGACCAGCCCCCGGCTGGCAAAGTCCTGCACCAGCTGTCCCGGCGTGCTGTAGGCCAGCGGGGCCGGGGCAGGGTTGGAAGGAATCTCTTTCTCGTTCATGTCAATTTATTCACCTTCCCTTTAACACCGACCAGAGAGCCATTGCCGCGGCGCCCGCCGACCAGTAGCACATCGACTTTGCCGCCCAACCCCTTCAGAACCATCCAATCTAACCATGGAACCCTTCCCGTTCAATCAGCCGAGGCATTGCAGACGATGGATTTTTTGACTAAAATTTGACGCTGCGAGATATTGAAAGGAATTAATCATGTGACCATGATTATACAGGATCCGCACGGACCGAAACCCGTCCCCTCAGGAGCACACCCATGATCCAGGAAAAAATCTATCGCGTCGGCATGATAGGCATCGGCCGCAAGGGCCACGGCCACGCCCGCGGCTACCTAGGCAACCCCCGGACCCAGGTCGTGGCCGGAGCCGACCCCGACCCCTCGAACCTGCAAATCTTCGTGGACCGCTTCCAGGTCCCCGGCTATGCCGACTACCACGAAATGCTGGCCCAAGAAGACCTGGATATCGCCGCGCCGATCCTGCCGGTAATGCCCAACCCGCAGGTCGTCATCAACTGCGCCCGCGCCGGGGTCCGGGCCATCTACTGCGAAAAGCCC
>JAAXHF010000717.1 GCA_012271025.1 Deltaproteobacteria bacterium
CGCTACGAGGGCAAGCACTTCCACTACCGGCACGTCAACCCGTGGGCCCTGCCCTACCAGAAGCCCCACCCCCAGATGTGGATTCCGGGCGTCCTGAGCCCGGAGACGGTACGCTGGTGCGCCCAGCACCGCTACCCCTATATCGGTCTCGGCACCGCGCTCGGCCCGACCTGCGACCTGTGGGATATGTATGCCGACGAGGCGGCCAAACTCGGCTACCAGGCCGGCCCGGAGAACTTCGGCTATCTGATTCCGAGCTTTGTGGCCGAGACGGACGAAAAAGCCCAGGAATTGGGCAGAAATTTCGTGTATGGCGGGGGACAGAACGCCTTTTCCCGGCCCGAGCACACCCTGCCGCCGGGCTATAACTCCAAGGGCGCGATCAAGATGCTGGCCCGCCACCCGGGCGGCAGCTGGCTGGGCGTCAGCCCCGACAAACTACGCGAGTCCAAAGACGGCGACCTGCGGCCGGAGACCGACTATGACGTGGTCCGCAAAAAGCTCTTGTCCGGCTACCAGAAGGTCCAGAACAACCATCAGCTGATTATCGGCTCGCCCAAGACCGTCGTCCCCAAACTGAAACTGCTGTTGCAGATTCTGCGGCCGGGCGTGTTCGTGTTCTTTAATGTCCAGGGCACGGTCAGCAACGAAGATCGGCTGACCAGCATGCGGCTGATCGCCAATGAGGTCATGCCCGAGTTGCGGGAGTACGCCAGAGAAATCGACCTGCCCGATTCATACCAACGCACGCCGGGCTCGGTCGCCCTGCAGTCGGGTGTCTCCCCGGCTCCGGTCTCCGACCGGGGACCGTTGGAGGAGTTGGGGTTGCGCTAAGCCCAGCCATACTGTGTGACCAGATGGACGTAGTGGAGAGGCATGGAGGAGGAGTCATGCGGTCGGTACACATCTTGCGGATCGTCATCGGAACCCTGCTCGGAATCGTGCTCGCCCTGCCGCCCGGTGGACTCCGGGCCGAGCAGACGGCCAGTGCGTCTCACCCCTTTCCCTACCCGCCGGCCCTCCGGCCACAGGTCGAGTTCTGGCAACGGGTATTCACCACCTCGAGACAGACGGTCATTCTGCACGACAACGTTCACATGACGATCTACAAGGAGCTGGACTTGCGATCCTTGTATGAGACGCATGCGGACCGGCCGCGCACCCTCGCCCGGCTGAGAAAACAGCGCGTCGAGCGCGAGATCAGACACATTCGGGCGACCCTGCGCAAGCTGCACCGCGCGAGCAGGACCGCCCGGCTGACGGCCGAAGAGCGTCGGATCAAGCGGCTGTTCAGCGACATCCCCGGCTCCAGGAAGTTTCTCCGCGCCGCCGCCGAGGGCCGGGTTCGGTCGCAAACCGGGATCGGCGAAAAATTCCGGCAGGGCATCCAGATTTCGGGGCGCTATCTGGACGAGATGGAGGCGATTTTCCGCCAGGCCGGTCTGCCGGTTGAGTTGACCCGTCTGCCGCTGGTCGAATCCACGTTCAATATCGAGGCATACTCAAAAGCCGGCGCGGCCGGGGTGTGGCAGTTCATCCGCTCGACCGGGCGGTTGTTCATGCGGGTCGATGGGCTGATTGACGAGCGGCGCGACCCACTCCTGTCGGCCCGGGCGGCGGCCAAGCTGTTCAAAGCCAACTACGACAGACTCGGCACCTGGCCGCTGGCCATTACCGCCTATAACTACGGCCAGGCTGGCATGGCCAGAGCGGTCAGAAAGCTCGGCACCACCGATATTGCCCGCATTATCCGTTCCTACAAAAGCCGCCGCTTCGGTTTTGCCTCGCGCAACTTCTATCCCGAATTTCTGGCCGCCCTCGAAGTCGAGAAAAACGCAACCGCCTACTTTGGTGAAATCAAGCGCGACGCCCCATTTCGCTACGACGAGGTCGCCCTGGACGGCTATCTGTCGCTGGGCGTCGCGGCCCGCTGCGCCAACATTTCGACCGAGCGGTTGATTGAGTTCAACCCCGCCCTGGGCAGGTCTATCCGTCGGGGCAGGCGCTTCATCCCCAGCGGCTACCGGCTGCGTCTCCCGGACGGCACGGCCGACTCTTTCCGCCGCCAGTATGCGGCCCTGGAGATCAACTCGCATACCGTGCAGCCCGGCCAGACCCTGGACATCATCGCCCGGCGCTACCGAACCAGCGTCAAGGCCCTGCAAGAGCTGAACCATATCCCAAATGTCAACTTCATCCGGGTCGGCCAGCGCCTGCGCCTGCCCCAGACTACAGCAGCAACCGCCATCGCTCAGGCGTCTGCCGCTATACCCCCACCCCACCCCACACAACCCGGCCCTTCAGACGACACCCATACGGTCCAAGACGGCCAGACCCTGGATATCATCGCCCAGCGCCACGGGACGACCGTCGAGGCGCTGCAACAGCTGAACCATATCCCAGATGCCAATTTCATCCGGGCCGGCCAACGCCTACGACTGCCCCAGTCCCAGGCACCAACCGCCATCGCCCAGGCGTCTGTCGCCCCAGCGCCGTCCCAACCCACGCCGCCTGAAGCCGCCCCCGAGCCACCGACCACCGTTGCCCAGGCACCCGTCGCCCCAGCCCCGTCCCACACGCCTCAACCCGAATCCAGCCGTTCAGACTACGCCCATACGGTCCAGCGCGGCCAAACCCTGGGCACGATCGCCCAGCGTTATCAGACCACTGTTGCCACCCTCAAGAAACTCAACGGCATCGAGCGGGTGAACTTCATTCGTCCCGGCCAGCAGCTCCGCCTGCCCGGCAGCTACGCGACCCATACGGTCCAGCGCGGCCAGACCCTGGACACGATTGCCAAACGCTACGGGACGACTGCGGGTGTGCTCAAGCGCCTCAACGGGGTGAAGAACCCCCGTCTGCTGCGGATCGGCCAGACCTTATACATCCCCCTGAGTTATTGACCGGCGGCGTCCCAGGCTGGGACGCGCAGGGCATTCCTCCGCTTTTTCGGCTGTGCTAGCGTTCCGGCAAGGCGGTTGATGATGACCGCTCACAGGGGAGAGATCATCAACCGCCTTGTTGCTCGGGCCTTTGGGCCGGACACGAACGCCATGGGCTATTATCCAATCTTTGTCGACCTGAGCGGCCAGCCATGCTTAGTCATCGGGGGTGGAAGCGTCGCCGAGCGGAAAGTGGCGTCGCTGCTCGACGCCCAGGCCCGGGTCAGCGTGATCAGCCCGAGGCTGACCCGGCAACTCGAAGCCTGGGCCGCCGAACTGCGGATCAGAACGCTGCGGCGTGCCTACCAGAGCGGCGATCTGCGCGGCTTTCGTCTGGTGTTTGCGGCCACCTCAGACCAGGCTTTGCACCGGCGTCTGGCTGCGGAGGCAAACGCCGCAGGCGTGTTGCTGAACGTCGCGGATCGCCCGGCCGTGTGTTCGTTCATCGTCCCGGCCGTCGTCTCCCAGGGCGACCTGAGAATCGCCGTGTCCACCAGCGGGACAAGCCCGGCCATGGCCCAAAAAATCCGCCACCAGCTGTCCGCAGACTTTGGTCCCGAGTACGCCCAGGCGCTCCAACTGCTGGCTCGCATCCGAGAGCGGCTGACCCGAGAGCGGCTGTCAAGCCAGGAACGCCAGCACCGTTTCCACAGCCTCGTCCATTCTCGCCTGCTCGACTATCTCCGCGACCGGAAAATTGATAAGCTCGACGGCCTGCTGCGCGCAACCCTGGGAGAAGCCTACAGTCTGGAGCGCCTCGACTTTCAGGTATGACCGGTGGAAATTGTCCTGCTGACATCGGCCCTCGTCTTCTATCTGCTGAGCACGGTGGGTTTTCTGCTCGCCCTGGTGTCGCCCCAGCAGCTGTTTGGCCGCCTCGCGCCCGGCCTGCTGCTGGTCGCCTGCGCCGCCCACGGCGGAGCGATTATGGTGCGTTCGCTGTCGGTCGGCTACATCGCGGTCACCAACCCGTATGAGGCGGTGTCCTTCTTCACCTGGATGACCAGCGGCCTGTTCCTGCTGGTCCAGTGGCGCTCGTCTCTGACCGTGCTGGGGGCGGTGGTCAGTCCGATTGGCTTTGTCCTGACCTTAGGCGTGTTTGTCCTGTATACCCAGGCACGGGCGCTGCCGCCGGCCCTGCAGAGCGGTTGGCTGCCGGTCCACGTGACGCTCGCCTTTTTGGGCAACGCCGTGTTCTGCGTCGCCTTCTTTGCCAGCCTGATCTATGTGTTTCAGGAAAAGCGGCTCAAGGGCAAAAAAATCGGCGGGGTGCTGCGCCACCTGCCCTCCCTGGAGACCCTCGACAAGCTGAACTATCGCTCCCTGTCGTGGGGCTTCCCGCTGCTGACCCTGGGCATTGTCAGCGGCGCGGTGTGGGCTCGCCACGCGTGGGGCCATTTTTGGATTTGGGAGCCGCGGCCGGTCCTGTCCCTGGTCAGCTGGGTCTTGTACGCCTTCCTGCTCCACTATCGTAGCGTCGGCTGGCGCGGACGCCGCGCCGCGACCCTGACCATCGTGTGTTTTGCCGTACTCCTGGTCTCATTCCTGGGCGTGCGGTTCTTGCCGGGTCGGCATGGGGGCGAATTTGGCTAAGCCGGACCCCAGCCTGATGGTCGTTGGCCTCAACCACCATACGACGCCGGTCGAGGTGCGCGAGAAGCTGGCCTTCAGCGACGGCATGCTGCACCACGCCCTGCCCCGCCTGGTCGAAGCCCCCGGCATCCAGGAAGGCGCGATCATCTCGACCTGCAACCGGGTCGAAGTCGTGGCCTGGGCTCACGATCCGCCACAGGCCAGCCGCCACATCAAAACCTTTCTGGCCCAAGAGCAGGGCCTGCCGCTCCAGCTGTTTGAAGCCCACCTGTACACCCATACCGACAGACAGGCAGTCAGACACGTGTTCCGCGTCGCCTCCAGCCTCGATTCCCTGGTTGTGGGCGAACCCCAGATCCTGGGCCAGATCAAAGACGCGTATACCGCCTCGGCCTCGCTCGGTACGCTGGGGACGGTGCTCCACCGCTGGTTCCACAAGGCCTTCTCGGTCGCCAAGCGCGTGCGGAGCGAAACCGCCATTGCGGCCAAACCCGTCTCGGTCAGCTCGGTGGCGGTCGAGCTGGCGTGTCGGATTTTTGACCAGCTGACCGACAAGACCGCCATGGTCATTGGCGTGGGAGAGATGAGCCAGCAGGCCATCCGCCAGCTTCGGGCCAGGGCCATCGGTACCCTGCTCATCACCAACCGGACCTTCCAGCGGGCGGTCGAGCTGGCCAGTACCTGCGCCGGGACCGTCGTGCCGTTCGAGCAATTCCCCTGGCAGCTGCACTTGGCCGATGTGGTGATTGGCTCGGCCGGGGGCAGCGTCTATCACCTCACCCCGGATCTTGTCCACGAAGCCCTGCAGGAGCGCAAACGGCGGCCCATGTTTCTGATTGACCTCGGCGTGCCGCGCAATTTCGACCCCCGCCTCAACGACCTTGAGAATGTGTTTGTGTACGATATTGACGACCTCGA
>JAAXHF010000696.1 GCA_012271025.1 Deltaproteobacteria bacterium
GCGACCCGGAATGCCAGCCGCTGATGCTCCGCCTCAAGTCGGACTTGGTCGAGGCGATGGAAGCGGTGATTGATGAACGCCTGGCCGAGGTGTCCCTGGACTGGGATGCGCGTCCGGCCGTGTGTGTGGTGCTGGCGGCTGACGGCTATCCCGGCGGCTATGAAAAAGGGCTGCCGATCAGCGGCCTCGACACGCTCCGCGACTGGCCGGATGGGGTGGTCTTCCACGCCGGCACGGCAAAACAGGACGACCGTTTTGTCACCAACGGCGGACGCGTCCTGGGCGTGACCGGCTGTGGCCGCGATTTTCAGGCAGCCCTGGCCACCACCTACGGCGCGGTCGAGCGAATCGGCTGGCCGGGCCTCCACTACCGACGTGACATTGGTCGGCGGGCTCTCCAAGAAAGGCCATCGTGATGACCACACGCTGTCCAAAAGAGATCACGCTGGCCTTTTGCGCCGACTGACGGGACTCATGGCACACATTCGCCCCTTTCGCGGTATCCGTTACAATCCGGCTGTGGTCGGCGACCCGCAAGCGCTGGTCTGCCCGCCGTACGATGTCATCTCCGAGAGCCAACAGGCCCGGCTCCACAGCCAGAGCCCCTACAACGCGATTCATCTCGACCTGAATCAGGCCGCCGAGCGCTACACCACGGCGGCCGAGCTGTGGCGCAGCTGGCGTGAAAACCGGGTCTTGATGCAGGACCCGGAGCCCGCCCTGTACGTCTACAGCCAGGACTTCAGCCTGCCCGACGGCAGCCAGCGGCGTCGCACCGGAATCTTGGCTGCGGTTCGGCTGGAAGAGTTTTCCAGCGGCGTCATTCGCCCCCACGAGCAGACCTTTGAGGACGCTAAAAAAGATCGCCTGGCCCTACTCGAAGCGTGCCAGGCTCAGCTCAGCCCGGTGTTTTTGTTGTACGCGCGCAAAGACTGGTCAATTGAACAGGTGCTGGCCGGGGAACTCGCCGAGCCGCTTATCGCCGTCAGCGACGGACAGGCTAACCGACACACCGTCTGGCGGGTGACCGACCCGGTTCGGATCGCCGAGGTCACGGCGGGGCTGGCTGCGGAGTCACTGATTATTGCCGACGGCCATCACCGCTACGAGACCGCGCTGCGCTACTGCCGCGAACACCCCGGGGCTCCGCCCGACGCCGCGTTGCGCCACGTGCTGGCGTATGTGACCAACGCCGAGGACGAGGGGGTGGTGATCCTGCCCACTCACCGACTGATTCACGACGCGCCCCTGCCGAGTGTGGATGCACTGCGGACCGTTTTTAGCCGAGACTTTCGACTCCGACTGTACCCTCGGGATCGGACGGCCGAGTTCTTTGCCGCCCTGGGAGACGCTGCGAGCGGCTCGGAGCGGCGCATCGGCTGTGCGCTGGCCGGTGCCAGACACTACTGGCTGTTGTGCTTTGACGAGCGTATCCATCGGGGCTCGAACCGGTCTGCCGCGCTGCGGGCGGTTGACATCACGGTGCTCCACGACGTGCTTCTTCAGCGTGTCCTGGGCTTCACGCCTGAGCAGCAGGGAGCAACGGTTTCCTACACCAGCAGCACTCAGGAGGCCCTGCAAGCGGTGATTGAGCAACGTTGTCAGGCCGCCTTTTTCCTGAACCCGACTCCATATGACCAGGTGCAACAGGTGTGCGGCGGAGGGGAGACCATGCCCCACAAGTCCACCTACTTCTACCCCAAACTCCTGACCGGCTTAGTGTTTTACAGCCTGGCGGCCGACGCTGGTGGGGGATGAGAGGCGGGATCTTTATCGGA
>JAAXHF010000475.1 GCA_012271025.1 Deltaproteobacteria bacterium
ACCAGGGCCTCACATTCGCCGCGTTTATGCGTGCCGTAATACAGAATCCGATTGTTGATCGGGTCACCGGCAAAAAACCACTCGTACAATAACTGCCGTCCGCCAAACTGGGTGCTGATGGCATCCCAGGCCAGCTTCATGATGCGCACCCGTTCCTCGGCCGGGGTGTCGCGGCCACGCAGATAACGCGGCAGGAGTTCTTGCAGGGCGGGGTTGGCGAAATCCTGCTCGGTCGGGGTCATGACCAGGCCGCTGCTGCCCGCAAGACGGATGACCTCAACCGCCCTTGTGTGAACGAAGGGAAAAAAGATGCGCAGCGTGGTGATGCCCAACATGCCCTTGTCCGGTGCCCCGAAAAGGGTGGCCAGACCCGGCACGAAGCTCTTTGCCGCGGCGACCGCTTCTGAGGCCGAATCCGTCTCGCCTTCGCCGGCCTGGGCATTGGTCAAGACTTCGTGCGCCGTGGCGGTGACCAGGCCGTCGGCCAGCTCCACGTAGGAGACGAGTTCACCTATGAGTTCCTGGTAGCGCACAATCTCCGAGCGCCCGATGCTCCGGGCGACCAGACAGGCCAGGCCGGTCATAAAGCGCAGTTTGACCGCGCCACGAATGACGGCCTGCAAGGCAAAATAGCCCGGCATGCGGGGCGCGATGAGATTGTAGGTTTCCACATCCCGAGCCGCAAAAACGCGCTCCCACGGGACGAGCACATTGTCAAAAACGGCAATGGCGTCGCCTTCGTCGAACCGACTGCTCAACGGCCGGTCAAAGTCTCCGGCCCCGGCATCGTAGGGCTCCCGGCAGATAAACTTGAGCCCCGGGGTGGCCACCGGGATGGAAAAACTGACGGCATACGCTTCTTGTCCCGGCTTACGCGGCATATACGGCGCAACCCAGATATCGTCGCTGATCGGGGCGAGGGTGGACAGCATGCGGGCACCGTTGACGATCAGGCCGGCGTCGGTCTCCTTGACGATGCGGATGCTTTCCTGGTCCTCGACGCCTTTGGTCTTGTCGATCTGCGGATCGACCAGGGTGTGGGTCAGGCACAGGTCCTTTTCGCGGCACAACTCATAATACGCCCAGGCGTTGTCTCCAAAGCGCGACTCGTTGCGTCCCAGCCAGGCGATGATGGCCGCCATATCGGCCACAAAGGCGTTCATATAGTCGGGCAGGCGGCCCATCATGCCGCAGGTCAACTCGCACCGCGTCGTCTCTCCGAAGCGCCGCTTTTCAATATCCGTCCAGCTTTCGGCCAACACAAACGAGGTGCTGACCGGCTCATTCGACGTTGGAGAGGGATAGGTCAGAATGTCTTTATAGGGTTCCTGGTGCTGGCAGTCGTACAGCCGGGCCATCTCCCGGATGACGCCCTGAAAGGCGGGGTAGGTGGTCACGTCACGAACGAGTTCTCCGTTGACGTACAGCTCCCGGTCGTCTCGGAGTCCGTCAATATATTCCTGGCCGGTACGTACGCCCATGGGTGCCTCTCTCTCGGCGGATTACATCATGAGCATCAGGCCGCCGTCCACATAAATCAATTGACCGGTGATGTAGTGCGCCGCCCGGCTGGTGAGCAGCAGCACCGCCTGGCCAATATCAACCGGCTGAGCCCAGTCCCCGAGCGGAATTTTTTCGGCAAACGCGGCGTCTAGCGGCTCCGTCGTATCATGCCCCATTTCTTTGGCCAGATTGCTCCGCACGCGCAAGGAGCCCGGTGTTTTCACCGCTCCGGGCGCAATCGTATTGACCGTGATTTTATGGGGTGCATACTCCAGCGCACTCGCTCGGGTAAAGGCGTTGAGGCCGCCTTTGCTGGCGTCGTAATGGGCCATGCCCAGATAGGTCCGGGCGGTGTTGATGGAGGAAATGTTAATAATCCGCCCGCCGCGTCCGCCGGCTATCATCCGTTCGGCGGCAAAGCGGGTGCACAGGAACGGACCGCGCAGGTTCACCCCCAATACCTTGTCCCACAGCGCGGTTTCCATCTCGGCCAGCCGGGCCATGGGATAGATGGCCGCGTTATTGACCAGAATGTCGATGCGCTGGAACTCGTCCATGACCGCGGCAACCATATTTCTGACTGAAGTTTCGTCGGACGTATCCGCGCCGACCGCCAGGGCTGTCCGGCCCTGATCGTTGAGGGCTTTAGCGGTAGCGGCTGCGGTTTCAGCATCGGTATCCGCCAGGGCAACACGGGCTCCGGCAGCGGCCAGGATCTCCGCAACGCCCCGGCCGATGCCTTTGGCACCGCCTGTGACGAGGGCCACCTGGCCGTCGAGGGTGAAGAGTTCAGCGATTGAGGTGTCCATGGCGTGTCCTTAACTGAGAGAAGGGCTGTCTTAGAAAAAGACGGTCATACTCTCCAGGATGTTATGATCGAGCAGGATAAAGCGTTCTTCATTCTTCCAGGTGTTGTCAATACGCCGCCACCAGTCCTCCCGGCAGCCAACAAACAGGTGCTCGGTCCCTTCCCAGCGACTGCGAAAGACCTGAAAATTGGAGCCGACTTTTACTCGGTCCAGCCCGTCGGTCTCAATGATTTGCACATTGGAGACAAAATGCCGGATGCGGGAGCGCGGCTCCTCGGCATGGGCGGCCCCGGTTCGCAGGCGTTTGACGCGCAGGGTCAGGCTGGTTTTGTCATCATCAAAATGGGCCAGGAGATGGAGCTGGGACAGGTCTTCCCGGCCCGGCTCCAT
>JAAXHF010000711.1 GCA_012271025.1 Deltaproteobacteria bacterium
CTTGCCGCCAGCTCAGACCTGCCGCCGGGCCAACACGTCGCTTTGAACATTGGCACCGCAGAGGAGACTTCGGTCAACGAGGTCGCCGCTGCCATCGGCGGTCCAGTGCAGCACATTGTGCCCAACCCCAGGCGGGACTTTGAAGAGGCCCGCAAAGCAGCCGACTGCTCACTGGCCCGGTCGGTCATCGGATGGGAGCCGAGGGTCGCTTTTGCCGACGGCATCAAGAACCTTCTGCAATAGCCGTCGCCCACCGTTGTTGATCTCCGGCCACATCGTCATCGCCGTGGCGACGACGAATGCCGACCACCAGGCGTAGGTAAGCTGCCAGGTTTCTGTGCTCCACAATGTGTAGAGCGGGAACAGCCCGGCGGTGGCCTGAAACGGCACAAATGTCATGTCGAAGGGGTCCACCGCGATGGTGATGTTGCCGACGTGTCCAGCGTGAGCCAGCCCGGCGGTGAACGCCAGGGTGCAGGCGCCCATCAGCGCAACTACCACCCGCAAGCTGGGGGACGAGCGGCCAATCAGCAACGCCAGCGGAATGACGAACAGCGGCAGCACGGTCAGCATGGTGCGCCCGGGGAACCACCAGCCCATCATGGTGATCGCTACGAAGGTTGCGATCAGCAGTTGTATCGCGATCAGGATAAGCACGAGGCGAAGCTCCCACGTGCGAATGGCCAACAACGCCAACGCAGGAGCCGCCGCAAGCAACAGCGGCGCCCACCGGCCGATCCCGAAGCGGCGGTCCAAGAACAAACCCCAGATGCGATAGTAGCGCTCATCGAACCCTACGTGACCGCCGAGGATCTGGGCCGTGTTCAAGTCCGCATAGACCGAGTTGACCCCATAGGGCGTCAGGCCACCGAAGACATGCAGGTGGAACCAGATGAACACGGCGGCTGACGGAACGCCCGCCGCCAAGAGGGAGAAGCGTCCGGCCCAATCGGCACGCAACAGGAAATAGGCGGCTATTGGGATTGCCAGCACCGTGTACTTGGAGCCCATCCAGCACAGCGCGGTCAGCGCAACCGCGAGAAACAATGCATCGTAGATGCCCGCAACGTTTCGCCGGGTGGCAATCAGCAGGGCGACGACCAAAGCCAGCGCAGCCGGGAACTCAGGGTAAATCTCCGTGGAGTAGATGAACGCCGTCGCCGTCAGGCCGACGCCCAGCGTTGCCGCCCAGCAGATGAAGCGATATCCCGTAAGGCGGTCCGCCAGAACGAAAGCCAGCGACATGGTGACCGCCGCCATCACCATCAGCTGGATTTGGGTTCCCAGCAGTCCGCCCAGGGCGAAGCCAGGGATCACCAAAACTGAGAGACCCGGGTTGTGCGGGCTGAGCAACCGACCATCAGCCGTGGGGACCGACTGGTACCACAGGCCGTCGGCATGATCGAAGAACAACTCGTAGGACTTGACGTCGTATTGGTTTTGCAGGTCCAGATCACCGTCGGTCAGGAGGCTCTGGGTGGTCAGCAGGTAGAATGGCTCGTCCCCGGTGATGGACGCGCCCCGACTGGCGCGTATGTCAA
>JAAXHF010000561.1 GCA_012271025.1 Deltaproteobacteria bacterium
ACCATCAACGCGGCGATCGCCACCGCGGTCCGACTTAACGTGGCCACTACGCTCCGTCCGCACAAGCGCCCAAGCGTGCCGCCCCACGCACCCAGCAATGGTTGGAGCAGACGGATGCAGCCAACGGTCGTCAGCGGTGTCATCAGCACGCAGCCGAGGAGAACGCCAAACAGGGAACCGAAGCTCAATAATAAATTCGTACCCGACAGCCACAGACCGCCGAGTCCGGCTGCAAGCGCCAGCAGGCCCAGAAGCATCGTCCGCGGTGCGGCTTGCCGAGCGCGCGTCTCCAGGCTTGAACGCTGCAAGGTCACGCGGGGGGGGGTCGCCGTGGCTTCCCAGGCCGGTCTGAGCGCGGCCAGCAGGCTGGCCCCGATGCCGAGCACCATGCCTTTACCGAGCACGACCGGGGTCAGTGCGAGTTCACGCACGGTCAGGACAAAGTACAGATCGGTAATCGTCCGCGTCACGAGCTGCACCAGGCCGTGGCTGAGTAGAATCCCCAGACCAATACCGGCGATGGTCCCCACTCCGCCCATGAACACGGCTTCACCCAGAACCAAGAGACAAATCTCACGGCGGGTCACACCCTGGGTGCGCAGCAGGCCGAGCAGGCTCCGCCGCTGGACCACGGAGAAGGTCATGGTGTTATAAATGAGAAACGCCCCGACGATCAGCGCGAGCAGACTCAAGGCCGTCAGGTTGAGCTGGAAGGCCCGCGTCATCTGCTCGATGGCCTGAGAGCGGCCGCGCGACGACAGGATTTCCACACCGGCGGGCAAAAGCTGACGAATCGTTGCCAGGAGTTTTTGGCCTGCCTCGCCCGCAGGCGCCAGGACATCAATCCGGCTTAACTGGCCGACCAGCCCCAGGATTTCCTGCGCCGTAGCAATATCCGTTATGAGCAGATTCTCCGCCGCGCTGGCGACCCGGCTCTCACGCGGGTCAAGCAGGCCCACCAGAGTCACAGCCTGATGCCGGGTGCCGACCCGGACGCTGAGTCGGTCTCCAATATCGAGACCGAGCTGTCGGGCTGTACGAGCGGCAATCAGGCCGGTGGCCGGCTGGGTCAGAAAGGCGAGAAAGTCGTTGTCAGGAGTCGTACCTGCGCTGCTGAGATACGGACGGAAGGGCGCTTCCGCAAACGCGTCAACCCCGAGCAGATGAAAAATCCGACCGGGATAGTCCGTCGCGGCGACATCGCTTTCTACCACGGGCGCAAGCGCCCGGACTTTTCCCGTCAGCCGCAGACGGCGATACACCTCCTCGGATAGTCCATTTGGCCCTCCAACAATCTGATGCGTCGCTCGTCCGACGATACTCTGGGTCGCCAGCAGAAAGGCCCGACGGGCACTCTCGTTTGCCACGTCAATCGCCACCACGACCGCAACACCGAGGGCAACGCCCAGCAGCGCCAGGCCGACCTGCCAGGCATGGCGCTGTAAATGGCGGAGGCTGGAACGCCACAACAGCAAACTCATCCGGCGGCCTCGGGAGGATAGTCACGCGCCACCACTTGACCGGCGTGCAGCGTGAGCAAACGGTCGGCGACTCCAATCACCTCGGGGCTGTGGGTGACCATGATCAGCGTTTTGCCGCGTTGTCGGGTCAGTCGGTCCAGCAACTCGAGCACCCGCCGCCCGGTCTCAAGATCAAGGTTGCCGGTTGGCTCGTCGGCCAGCAACAGCAGCGGGTCGTGGACCAAGGCCCGGGCTATGGCGACGCGCTGTTGCTCGCCTCCAGACAGACGGTCGGGAAAGCTTCGGGCACGATCTTCCAGGCCGACGGCCTCAAGCAGGTCGTGTGCCCGGCCTCGCTCCGCCGGCCCTGTACGGCCGTTGAGTTCCAGCGGCAGGAGCAGATTTTCTTCGACCGACAAGGTCGGAATCAAATTAAAAAACTGGAAGATAAAACCAATATGCACGCGACGGAATAATGTGCGCTCGCGTTCACTGAGCCGGGTGAGATTCACTTCGCCCTGATCGGTGGAAAAGACGACTTCACCGCTGGTCGGCAGGTCGATACCGCTCAGCACATTGAGGAGGGTGGATTTCCCTGACCCACTCCGTCCGAGCAGCACAACAAACTCGCCGGCCTGAATGGACAAGTTGACCTGCCGCAAGACCGGATGGAGGCGATCGCCTTCCTGATACACCTTGGTCAGGTCTCGTAGTGCAATAAGCGGCCGACCCGACTGACTCCGAGATGAGTCGGGTGCCTTCTCCCCCCTGCTCACCGGACTGTCACCCCCTACTCCCTCCCTTTCCACGCCAGGACGATTTCCTCTGGTTTTCTTTCTGTCAGACTTCTCCCATTGTATAGACGTGACACAAACTGAGAAGCCCTCCGGTTATTGTGAGGGTAGTGTTGAGGGCATAGACTTGGTGCTATACGCTGATTACCGACCAAGTCCGTGTAGTGACGCGAGTCTGGTGTGTCTCGACTGAACCTCGCCTCCTATGGTTCATCCCTTCATCAACATAGCCTCGTTTTACCTCGGCTGGTTTGCCTGTCTCCTGGGTGCGACCCACAACATGCCGTGGCTTGGCGTGCTGGTCATGGCTGCGTTACTGGCGCTACATCTCTTTCTGACGGCAAATCGTACGCAAGAATTACGCTTCATCCTGGTCACGGGCCTGCTCGGGACCAGTCTGGATTCGCTGCTCATGCTGGGCGGTCTGTACACCTTTACGAACCACACCCTCTCATGGCTGTGTCCCGTATGGATGACGGCGCTGTGGATGGG
>JAAXHF010000144.1 GCA_012271025.1 Deltaproteobacteria bacterium
TGGTTATGAGTCCGGACCCTAAGGCAGTGATGCGGGCGCAGTCAAGCGTCGCCCCGCCCCCTGACCTGAAGATTGTTCGGCCAAGCTGTCCGTCTTACCCACGATTTATTCAGTCGAGCAGGACCAGCCGCGGCCCGTCAGTTCCTCGTTTTAGAGCGTCCTGTGAATAGATTGAACCGGAGGAGACGCTTCAACCAGGCGGACAGCTGTGGCAAGCTGCTGGCAGCGGACGGAAAGAGAGGAGCCGCAGATGGCCCGAGCCTATTCGCAAGACTTGCGTGACCGGCTGATAGACGCGGTGGAAACCGCAGGGATGAGCCGGCGGGCCGTGGCGCGGCGGTTTGGGGTCAGCCCGGCCTCCGCGATCAAGTGGCTGCAGCGCTTCCATCAGACAGCTCTCGCCAATAATGACCAGCCCCGGGTAAGACGCCCCCATCAGTTTCTCATACCAGCTGACCGGGTGCGGGGTGATATGCGTGGCATCGGCAAACCGACACAGAATGGTCACCCACGCCTGGGGGCCGGTCACGGCGGTCTGGGGAGACGATGAGGCGAGTGGGGCGGTCTCATCTGGAGACGATTCAAGGGCCAAGGGCCTGCTCGGCAGGGCCGTCAACAGTGCCGCAGCCGGCTCGATGGCACTGACCCAAAATCGGGCTGGAGCGTCAGGCCCACCTTGCTCCCACTCGCCCACCACCGTTACCCGCTTGCGGTTCAAAGCGACCGGGCCGCCGAGCGGCTTCATCAGTGTCCTATCAATCAGAAGTTCGTGCCGCTCGCCCGAGTCCTCGGTCAGCGCATAGGTGGTTGCAGAGACAAGGCCGGACTCAGTGAAGGCCTCCGCAACCATTATCGTGAACCAGCCGGTGAGGGGCTGCGGCTGAGCTGCGGCCGGCTGCACAGACAGTACCCACGCCCCGAGCAGGAACAGAACTGCCCAGCTCTTTCCGCTCCCCACAAGCAGACCTCTCATCTTCTCCTCGTTCAGGAAGACAGCGCTCAACACAGATCCGACAGGAACCCTGGGCCTCTCTGGGCTAGGAGGGAGCCGGCTAGTCTTCGATACCCTCAATCACGAAATTCTGGAGGGCTTCATTCCAGCGGATGATGGTATTGACCCCGGGCTCGGGAAAGTCTCGCGCTCGGAACCGACCAAAAGCATCCTGTAGATATTCTTCGCCCAGGTGGCCGACGCTGAACGTGACCCGCGCAAACTCTACCCCATCCGCCAACGCGCGGATGGTATGCGCGCCCCGGGCGAGCAGATTCCAATTATAGGCGACCGCCCAGCCGTTGTTGCCGTCGTTCTGGCACACGCCGGCCGTATCGCCGCGACTGGCGCCGTACAGAGCGACAAAGGGCTGCCCGTCGTCGATCACTACCGTGATCTCGGCCTCCTCACAGCGCCAGCCATGAATGAGATTGATGCCACTTTGGAGGGAGCCAGGCGCCGGCGAATCCAGAGATGCCTGGGCCCACAGGTCGGCGGTCGGTAGACTGCCCAGCAGTAGCAGGGTCAGCCCCAAACGGAGCGACAGAGGCGCGAGGAGGAAACGGCGGAAGAGCGTGTTCATAAGACTTCTCCTTTCCGAATTGGGAGTACGCAAGGCTGCTACTCCAAGGGTTCGAGATCGCGGACGGCGGTAGGGTCGGGGGATACTGGGGAGAGGTTCAGGAACTCTGCCCCGTGCAACGTCACCACCCGGGCCGCATAGCTCGGCTGCCCCGCACTATCCCTCCCCTCTCCAAACAGACTCACTGTGACGACATCGGCCGCTACTGGCTCGCCAAAACGTTCTACATCCAGGATCGGCACCCCGACGGCGAGACCCGCCGGATCGTAGTCATACGTCAGGCCGTTGGCCTCCACGGCCAGCGAGCCATCCTCCAGCACTACTCCCGGGATGAGCGCTGTCATATGTCCGCCCGTCAGCCGCATACCTGTGGGTGGGGTAGCCGTGACGGTGAAGTCGGCTGGTGCTGTCAGAAAGTCGTGCTCGGGCATATTAACCTCCAACGGCGCACTGTGGGGCGAGACCACGTACACTGAGAAGTGCCCGCGTGCCGTGCCCAACACGTCCCCTTGAGGAAAGGGTTCGGTGACTTGGCCGGCTGAGGTGCGGCCGTCATACGTCACTCGCAGATCGACGGTGTACCGTCCCGGCTGGTCCACCACAAAGTTGTCCTCCGGCTCATAGTAATAGCCAATTTCATTCGCCTGCCCGCGGAAGGTTCGTTGGCTGCCATCGGGAGCCGTGACGGTGTAGGCCACCTTTGCGGGCAGTGTTGGCCCAATAGCGCCGACGAGTGCGAAGGTGTTACCCGTCTCCAACACACTCCCCGGCCGCACCCCGGTCAAATGGATGAACAGATCAATATCTTCGCCCTTGAGGGCAAAGAGCGGCCCGCCGCTCGGCCCACCGCCGTTGCCCTGAAACGGGGGAAAAGTGCGCGTACCGTCCGGGTCGTCATCGGGCACCAAGACAAACAG
>JAAXHF010000173.1 GCA_012271025.1 Deltaproteobacteria bacterium
CACCAATTCATCGGCAAGGAAGGTGTCGGTGCTCGGGCTCTCCTGGCGGCGGCCCGTCACCGTGGTCTCAAGATAGAGATCTCCCTTCAGTCGGGCAATCTGGCGGTTGGCGGAGTTGGGGTCTTCTTCCACCTTCAGCAGCTGCTCGCCAAGCAGGGCACGACCGATGGCCGTGGCGTTGAAGCCGCGATCGCCGACCAGTCGACCGCGCAGGTCGGCTTGAAATCGTGCTTGATGCAGCAGCGGTGGATCGTCTGGGGCATCGAGATCAATGCTCTCCACCTGCCAAAGCCCGGCAAACCAGTCGGGGTAAATCAGGTCGTCCCGATTTGAGGGCCGCGGCAACGGTGCCGGCAGGCTCCAGTCGGGCCAACTGTTCAACCGCTGCTCAAGACCTGTCTGGGCCCAGGCGGGGCCGCCACTGAGCAGGATGGTGAGGCTGATCAGCAGCATCCACAACCGCCGTTCCATGTCTGATCCCCTGATCCGTGCCCTTGATGACTATGTGGTGCTGGAGCCCGGCAAGCCGGAGCAGCTGCTCAGCGCTGCCGACACGTTGACATGGCTGAGCGGTTGGTTGCGCAGCCTCGATCAGTTGCCGGCCGATCTGGCAGATCAACCGGATGTCGATGCAGCGGCGCAGCGGTTGATCGATACGGCCTGTGATCTGGAGATCAGCCCCGGGGTGACCTTGCAGTGGTTTGCGGTGCGGTTGGAGCCGCCCACCGCTTGAGATTCAGTCGGTTCGGCGTTGGGTCGGATCCTTCAGCAGGCTTGGCACCAGTTGCAGGATTCCGTCGGCCACGGCCTCTGGGGTTTCGTCGTTGATCACCACCGTCAGATCGGCCTCGGCATAGAGGGGACGACGCTCGTTCAACAGCGCGTTCAGAGCCTCCTCTGGATCGGCGGTTTGCAGCAACGGGCGCACAGTGCTGTCAGCGTTCAGCCGCTGCAGCAACTGATCGGGCACCACATCGAGCCAGATCACGATGCCGCTGTGGAGCATTCCCCAGTTCTCCGGCTGGGTCACCACACCGCCACCTGTGGCCACCACCAGCGAGTGGCGCTGACTGATCGCACTGAGCACCTGGCTTTCCAGGCTGCGGAAGCCCGCTTCGCCATCCCGATCGAAGATGTCCGGGATGCTGCAGCCCGCCGCCTGTTCGATCACGGCATCGGCATCCACAAAGCCGTAGCCCAGGCGTTCGGCCAGGGGG
>JAAXHF010000109.1 GCA_012271025.1 Deltaproteobacteria bacterium
CTGGTTATGAGTCCTGAGCCTAGGATACCTACCAATGCAGCGGTTTAAGCTCGGTCCCAGTATTGCCAGTTTTCTGCTGCTTGGAACTGTCAGCCAACTCTTCCTGTTCTCTGCCGGGCAGGGTTATATCTTTGCCGACTTTGAAAGTGCCACCGGCCTGGGACCCGGGGCACCGGATAGCCCAATTTCCCTTGGCAGCTCGGCCGTGGGCCCTGAACCCGCCTCGGCCCTGCCGACGATAAGCGGCGGCAAGACCACAGCGGACCCCTACCCCACCCTGGGGCCGCTGCTCAGCCAGCGGGTTACGGCCGACGCGGCTATGACGATGACTGGGACCCGTGGCAGCGTCGGCCCAGGTGAACTCGTGCGGCTGACCATCTATGTCGATTCCCAGGAGCGACTTGCCGATATTGCCGACTTCCTCACCCACCACGGTGCCCAGCTGGGCCGTCCCTTCGTCGGTCAAGCCGGTGACGTCTTCGGCGGCGCCCTCACCGCTACGGTGCCGGTTTCCCTGCTGCTCAAACTCGCCGCTCAGCCCGGTGTGCGCTACGTCCGCGAGCGGATTCCCCCGCGGAGTGATCAGACTGCGCCAACTTCCCGGTTCCCGGACGGAGCCAAAGCAGTGCGGGGGGGGAGTGAGCAGCCACGATGACCTGTGCATGGCGTTCCAGACAGAAGCTCGCACCAGATACCGTGCTGTCATCGCGTGGGCTCGTGTTGTGGTTGGCACTCGCGTTTCTGCTCTGCCTGGGGTCGGTGGAGGCAGCCCACGGGCAAGACACGCGCGGCGAGAGCACCCGCTCAGCCGGTAACAGGGCCGGCAGGCCAGACCCCTATCCGACGCTCGGGCCGCTGCTCAGCCAGCGCGCCGCTGAATACACGTTCGGCGCGGCCTCTGGGACATCCGGGTCGGCCCCGCCTGACCTGCTCCCGCTGTCCATCTACGTGGACACCAAAGAGCGGCTGGCGGACCTCGCCCGCTTTCTCATCCGCCACGGCGTCCAGCCGGGCCGTACCTTCGTCGGCCAACCTGGCGAGGTGTTTGGCGGCGCCCTCACCACCAGCGTGCCGGCCTCTCTGCTGGCCGAACTGGCCACGCAGCCGGGCGTGCGCTACGCCCGCGAGCGGATTCCGCCGCGCGGTGACCAGAGTCAGCCCACCCCGACTTCCACCACCCTGTTTCCCAACGGCCCGGCTGATGTGCATGGGGCCACGGCCTGGCACGAGGCCGGCATCAAGGGCGCGGGGGTGCGCGTCGGGGTGATTGACCTGGGCTTTACCGGGTTCACTTTCAGGATTACGCCCCAGCTCAAAACGCCGGCGCAAGCGCTCTGTTTCGACTCATCGGGCGAGGTAACGCACGATATCATCCAGTGCGAAGCCGGAGCTAATACCCACGGCACCGAGGTCACCGACTATCTGCTGGGGCTCGCTCCCGACATCGCCCTGTACATCGCCAAGGTCACCACAGAAGCGGAACTGGACGAGGCCGTGGCCTGGATGGGGAAAAACGACGTGCAGGTCATCAATCAATCCCTGAACTGGGTCTGGGACGGACCGGGTGACGGGACCTCGCCCTTCGTGGACAGCCCCCTGCGCTCTGTGGACAAGGCCATTGCCAATGGCATGACCTGGGTCAACTCTGCGGGCAATAGCAACGAGCATGCTTGGTTTTCCGCCAGTCCCAGCTTTGTCGCCGTCACCACGGGTACGGGCCAAAACCAGGAGACGCAACAGCATCTCGATTTCAAGCGGCCCGCCGAGCAGGAGGCCGACGGCTGTATGGCCGTGCAGCTCACCGGGTCCCGCATTGTGGTGGAGTTGCGCTGGGCCGGTTCCTGGACGGCCGCCGAGACCGACCTGGACTTATACCTGCACGAAGGCCACGACCTGAGCGGCCCGATCGTGGCCCGCTCTGAGAAACCCCAAAGCGGCGGCACAGACGATACGATCCATACGTCGCGCGAAGTCCTTGATTTCTCCAAGGCTGGGAGCTACTGCCTGGCGGTCCAGCATAAAGCCGGCCCCTCCCCGGCGTGGGTGCAGTTGCAGGATTTCTACAGGACGTCGGCCCTCTGGCGCTCCACGGGGACCGGCAGCATTGGCAACCCGGCGGAGAGCGCCAATCCGGGGCTGCTGGCCGTGGGCGCCATCCACTATCCTGACCCGACGATCGACACCCTGTTGCTGGAAGAGTTCAGCAGCCGCGGCCCGGCCCCCGATGGGCGCATCAAACCCGACCTCGTGGGCGTGGACGGCCTGACCAGAGACGGGGCGAGCGGTGGGCCACGGGGCACCAGTTTCTCCGCGCCGGCCGTGGCCGGGCTGACGGCGCTAGTCATCCAGCGCTACGGCACCGACCCGCAGTACGACACGCCGGCCGAGAGAGCCCAGTATATGAAGACCCAGGCCGCAGACCTCGTGCTGGTGTCAGCAGTGCCTGGGCGGGTCATTTCGGGTCTGGTGGGCGCGGACAACCTGTCCGGCGCCGGCCGCGCTATGCTACCGGCTGACGCCGTACCCGAGACCCCGACGGTGTATCTGCACCTTGACCCGGCTTCGATTGCGGAGAATGGCGGGGCTACCACGGTGACGGCCAGCTCGAGCTGGGAGCCAGATACAGACATCACGCTAACGGTCTCCGCATCGCCGGCAACGGGCACCACGCAGAGCGGGACGACGCTGACCATTGCCACGGGCGAGACGAGCAGCACGGGAAGCGTCACGCTGACCGCGACCGACAACCAGACGGCCGCCGCCGACCAGACCGTGACCGTGGCGGCCACGGCCACCGGCGTCAGCGTGGAGCCCGCAACCCTGACCATCGTGGACGACGACGGGCCGCCCAGGGTCACCCTGCAGCTCAGTCCGGCCTCGATTACGGAGAACGGCGAGGCTACCACAGTGACGGCCACGCTCGATCAGCCAGCGGTCAGTGCTCTCACGGTCACCGTCGCGGCCGCAGCGATCCCGCCAGCGACGGCAGACGACTTCACGCTGAGTGCGAACCCAACGCTGACTATCCCGGCGAATACGACGGAGAGCACGGGGGCCGTGACCCTTACGGCGACGGACAACGCCACCCATGCGCCGGACAGACAGGTGAGCGTGACTGGGACGAGCGATGACGTGACGATCACGGTCAGCCCCACCACCCTGACCATCACTGAGGACGAAGCCCAGGCGGTCAGCCTGGCGGTCAGCCCGTCTGTGATCGCGGAGAACGGCGGCACGACCACGCTGACCGCCGGCCTGCGGTGGGCGTCGACTGAGGATGTCACGGTGACGGTGCAGCTCTCGCCCCATTACACGCTGAGCGAGAATGCGGTCCTGACCATCGCCGCCGGGGAGACGACCAGTAACGGAGTGGTGACGCTCACGGCCATCGACGACCAGACGGCCGCGCCCGACAAAGCGGTGGCCGTGGTAGCGACGGCGGCCGGCGGTAACGGGGTGGCAGCGCCCGGCCCGATAACCTT
>JAAXHF010000653.1 GCA_012271025.1 Deltaproteobacteria bacterium
TGCTGCGACAGGCCGTGGCGGCCGAGCAGGGAGGTAGGCAGAATCTCGGAGTGCTGGCGTTCCTGGTCAAGAACCGGATGAATCAGCCGGCAAAACCGCCGCATGCTCTCTTCCCAGCGGCGACGGTCCAGATACGGAATCCGGGCCAGGCGGCGCAGCAGCGGCTCGGGACCGCTGGCCTCCAGATCCATGCCCCAGATCAGGCTGTAGAGGGCGATCATCAGTCGGTCGAGCGGGCGGCCGCTGAGGTGCTGGAGGTGGCGGTACACCTGGGGCAACGCGGTTTCAAAGTCTTTCACACAGTGGGTGTTGGCCACCACGTCGATAAAAATATCGGTCGCCCGCTGGGCGTAATCGCGGCGGCCGAGTTCGCTTTTGGCGGCCGCGTACAGGCGCAGATGGGTGGCAAAGTCCCACGGGCAGTGGGTGTAGTGGGCAATGCCGTGGTCGAGCAGGGCTTCAATCACCTCGGCGATGGGCAGATGCTCGGCCAGCTGCTGGCAAAAGCTGGGGTTGAGGATAATCTGTCGCTGGCGAACGTCTACCGCCTCCTGGCTGAGTCCGTCGGTGATCTGGGGCTGGGGCAGCTCGGGAAAAAAATGTTTGCGCCGGGCTCGGGGCCAGACCTCGGCCAGCACTGCTTGGAGGTTCATGCGTCCGCCCGCTTCTTCTTACCTGGAGATTGGTCAGCACCGCCATCTTTTTGATCGTCCGACTTGGCCGGCGCGATCCGCCGCTGACCCAGATAGACGCTGCCGCCCCGCACCCGACCAACGCCCCGAATCCGGCCGCCCAGGACGTGGATCTCACCGCCGACCATGTCCTGGCCGACATCTTCGCCGGCGTTGTCGGAGATCACGATCTTGCCCTGCCGCATTGCAAACCCGACGCCATGAAAGGCGCTGCCCTGGAGGCTGATTTCTCCGCCGGCCAGCGCCATGCCCAGGAAGTCGCCACACAGACCCTCGATGTCCAGACGCTTGCCGGCGGGCAGTTGATAGCCCAGCAGATGCACCCGGGCCGGCATCCACTGCAGGCGTAGTTGGAGCTGGCGGCTGGCGGTCCGGTTGCACAGGGCCGACAGATACAGGCCGGACAGGCCCCACAAACTGGGCGAGTCGTCCGGCAGGTCGTGGGCGACCGCCGGCGTGTGGAGCTGCTCCAGGCTGAAGCAGAAGTCCTCGATGTCATCGTGGCTGTAGGCCAGGCCGGCCACGTGGCGCAGGGCGCTGCGATAGGCGCGCTCGACGGGGCGGGGATCGGGCAGCTGCTCCCAGTCCAGCTCGGTCTGGTCGATATAGGCCGTATAGCTGCTCAGCAGCTGTTCCAGAATCGCGTCCCGGACGGCGATGATGCGGTCGAGCGGCAGGCTGCGCTGGCGCGGCCGATAGGTCTGGAACTCGGCAAACGGGTTTACCATGCCGTCTCGATTCCCAGGTCGCGCTGAATCTCGGCAAAAATCGGATGATCGCCCTGGCTCGGCGGCACGTCCTCGCCGGCCAGGATGCGGGCTGCGACCGCCAGCGCGCCCATAATGTCTTCGCGCTGCTCGGCAAAGCGCCGCCAGCTCTCGGTCGTGGCCTGTTTGGCCAGATGCAGGGGCAGGGGATCACGGCGTGCTTCGCGCTCCCGAGCGGCGACATAGGCGTCTCGCCACTGGGTGCGGTGAGCGAGCACAAAGGGCAGCACCCAGCGCACGTGTTCAGCCTCGACCTGCTCGCCGCCCAGAAACCAGACCAGGGCCTGGGCGTAGCGGCGCAGGGAAATCGGCAGCCGGTTTGAGGCGCAGTTCTGGACCTGGTAGCACAGATAGCCGGTGTAGTGGCAGCCCTCGGGACACTCTTCGTTCGAGCGCTTTTGGCCGTATAAACAGCAGAACGAAAACTCGGCCAGGGCCGTCCGGGCAAAGGCGCTGGCATCCTGGCTGAAGCCGATGCCGGCAATATCGTCCCGTACCGCCTGGCGCTCGGCCTTGCCGAAGGTGGTCAGGCCGTGGCGCTCGGACAACCACGCGGCAAAACGCTGGCAGGCGTCTTCCAGCTGGGCGTCCTGGCCCGCCGAGATTTGGCCATCGCCCAGCACCTCATAAAAGTCCTGCTCCTGCGCGGGGTCGCGCAGCAGGGCTTCCTTGTTCTCCTGCTGGCCGATGAAAAAAGCCAGATTAGCACCCGGATGTTTGGACTCGATCATCACGTCAAAGCGGTCGAGCAGGGGCGGGATCAGGGGATGGGTGCCGGGGTCCTGGTAATTGGCGGTGGCAAACAGGCAGTACTCGTCGTGGAGCAGGAACTGGTTCAGGTATTCCCAGTTGCCGCGGTCAACACCGTCGAGAATCAGGCTCTGTTTGGTCTCGGGCAGACGGTTGATTTCGTCGATGATCTTGACCGGCAGTTGGGCGAAATTGCTCCACACCACATGCTCTTCGCCCTGGTTGAGCTTGCCCAGATTGGGCCGGCCGATGATCTTCTCTTCGGTCTGTTCGGGGTGGCCGGCGACCTGGCTGCCCCAGATGACGCCGAGCGGAATGCGGTACAACAGCGAGGCGATATATTCGGCCGAGGTGGTCTTGCCCAGACCCGGCTCACCGATGATCAGGGCTTTGCCGCCCAGCAGCGCGGTCAGCAGACTGAGCAGCAGGGTCGAGTTCAGCTTTTCTCCGCCGAGGTCCAGGTCGGGGCGGTTCAGGTACAGGTGTTCGCCGATGAAGTCGTACACATCGCGGACGACATGTCGGGTCTGCTCGCGGGTCTCAGCCATGCGTTCACTCCCAGCTCTTCACGTGGGACGCCCCCGGTGGTCGCCCTGTGTGCGCAGCGTTCAGCGGATTATCCGGCGAAACGCATGGGCGTGTCAACAAAGTGGACACGTTTGACAACATTTTGAGCCGTCGGGTATGAAAGGGAAACGTGATAACCGAACCATGGAAAATGAGATCACGTTTCCCTTTCAAGGGAAGCATGACCCACGATCCAATCCGTCGCTTCCGGCACTGGTTTGCCACGGCCCAGCGCAGGGGAGTGCCCCAGCCCGAAGCCATGGCCCTGGCAACGGTGGGGGAGACGGGCCTGCCCTCGGTCCGCTTTGTCTTGCTCAAACACGTCGACGAAAACGGCTTTGTGTTTTTTACCGACGCCCGCAGTCGCAAAGGCCGCGAGCTGCGAGCCGCGCCCCATGCTGCGGCCACGTTTTACTGGACCAGCCTGGGCAGGCAGGTGCGGCTTGAGGGCCGGGTCGAGCGGGTCGAGACCGACGTGGCCGATACCTACTGGCAGACCCGACCGCGCGCCAGCCAGCTCTCGGCTTCGGCCTCACGCCAGAGCGCCAGGCTGGCCGACCGTGATGTCCTGGTACAACGTCGCCGCCAGCTGGCCCGCCAGTACCGGGCCGGCGCGGTCCCCCGTCCGCCCAGCTGGACGGGCTTCCGGCTCATTCCCGACAGCCTGGAGTTCTGGACCCACCGCGATAATCGGCTCCACCACCGGGAACTCTTCGTCCGCACCGAGCGGGGCTGGCGGGTCGGCCTACTGTCGCCCTGACCGCTCAGGCTCTGGTATTGCCCCACTCGTCCCAGTGGATGACTTCTTCGACCGGCTTGCGGGTGACCGGCCCGAACTTACCCTGGGGATAGCCCATCGGAATCAGCGCCGCCACTTCCATATCGGCCGGGATATGCAGCTTTTCCTTGAGCTGGTCCTCAAAGAAGCAGTGGATGGTCGTCAGCGTTGCCCCCACGCCCAAGGCGCGACAGGCCAGCAAGATATTCTGGACGGCGGGAAAGATGGAGCCGTAGATCACGATCCTGCTGGCCCGTTCATTACCCATGGAGGCGATGGGCGGATAGTGGTCGCGGGTACACGCCAGCAGCACGGCCGGCGCCTCGTCCATGTGGGCGGCCAGGTGAGCGGCGGCGTTCAGCATGCGCTGCTGGGGGGCCGGCATATCGTCATAGTTGAGCGTGCCGCCGCTCCGCATCTGCTGCCAGGTATTCCAGTAGTAATCCCGAATAAAGCGCTTGCGCTCCGCGTCCTGGACGATGATAAACGCCCAGTCCTGCATATTGCCGCCGCTGGCGCACCGAATACCGGCGTCCACGATTTTTTTCAGGGTGGCTTCCGGGATCGGGTCGGGTTTGAGCCGGCGCATGGCGCGGGTGGAGTAGATGATCTCAAAGATTCCGGGTTCGTCTGCCATGAGGGTTTCCTCCTTAGTGTGCTAGGCTTGTCTCTCCTATAGCCGTCCCGCGCCGGGCTGAACAGGGGCGGACGAGATTTTTTAAGGAGAGACAGCCATGTCAGACGAGACTGTGTATGAAAACCGTGGACAGGTCGCCGTGGTCACGATCAACCGGCCGGAGGCGCGCAACGCTATCAATAGCGGGGTACGGGAAGGGCTGGCGGTCGCCTGGCAACGCTTTGAGCGCGATACCGACGCCCGCGTCGCCATTCTGACCGGCGCGGGCGATAAGGCCTTTTGTGCCGGGGCCGACCTCAAGGAGATGGCGCTCAAGAAACTCGGCCGCCTGCCGCGCAATTTTCTGCCGACCCTGAGCGTCAACACGCAGGTCAGCAAGCCGGTGATCGCTGCGGTCAACGGGGTGGCGTATGCCGGCGGCTGGGCCTTGGTGCAGATGTGCGACCTGGTTGTGGCGGCCGAGACCGCCCGGTTTGCCATTACCGAGGCCAAGGTCGGTCGGGGAATGCCGTGGGCGGTGCCGCTGATCCATATGATCCCCCAGAAGGTCTTGCTCGAAATCCTGATGACCGGCGATCCGATCAGCGCCCAGCGGGCGTATGAGATCGGTTTTGTGAACCATGTCGTACCGGCCGAGCAGGTAATGCCGCGCGCCCTGGCGCTGGCCGAAACGATTGCCGAGAATGCCCCGCTGACCGTCGCTGCGGCCAAGGAGATGGTGTATATGACGACGGATATGGGCCGGCAGGCCGGGCTTGAGGCCGCCCGGCATCTGTTTGACACGGTGTATCGGAGCGAGGATGCGCAGGAGGGGCCGCGCGCCTTTGCCGAGAAACGCAAGCCGCAATGGCGGGGCAGATGACGGTCCGGCTTCCCGGTACGGGCTTCGCCAGGCTTGTCTCTTCTACAGTCGTCCCAGGCCGGGCTGCACAGGGGCGTCTGATTTCTGCTTCAAGTAGAGAGCCGTCGCTCCGTCTGGATTTGCTGCGGTGTGGGTCTCTTTGTAATCATACCCGCGCGATTGCAGATTGTTCTCACGCCAGCGATTCCCGTTCAGACCAAAGAGAAAGGCGAGAACCAGGGCGGCAACTGTTATGAGTCCGTCCAGCGCCTCATCTGCTGAAGCATCAAAGGATTCGGCAAAGAAGAATGCGGCAAAAAGACCACCGCCCAACCACCACATTTTCTTAGCCAGCGCCCACAGAAAACCAAAGAAGAAGGCCGGCCATGACCAGCCCAGCTTCACCGCCTCAATGTTGCCGGCAGGATGCTCGAATATCTTGTAGTGCTTCATTGGGCTTTCCTTGTTTGTTCAGCCCGCCCGCGGCCCGGTTTCTTTCAGGCCCATGAACAGCAGGCCGGCCAGCGCATAGCAGCCGCCCCAAAACACAAAACCGGCCAGCGGGTTGATCTCGACCAGGCTCATGCCGATGATCGGCGACAGCATGCCGCCCAGATAGCCGGCGGTCAGCGCGATGCCGACCGCCGAGCCGGCCAGGATCGGACCCACCCCCTCCATCTCCAGCGGCACGACAAAGGCAATCGGACCCACCCCGCCCACCAGACCCCACAGAATGGCGACAATCCACAGGGAGTAGCCGGTGGCATAAGCGGCCAGCACCATGCACACGCCGGTGGCCAGCATGCCCGGGATAAACAGGGGTTTTCTGAGTCCGATCCCATCGGACACGGTGGGCAGGATCAGGCTCCCCACTACAAAGGCCCACATCAGCAGCGACAGCACAAAACCCGCCGCCGTCGGGGTCATGCCCTGCTCCTCAACAAAATAGGTCGGCGCATAGCCGATGATGCCGATATAGCCGCCCAAAAACAGCATGTAACAGCCGGCCAGAATCCAGACATCACGGACCCGCAAGACTTGGCGGATTGCCGCGACAGCGCCCAGGTCGGATTCTCCGGCGTCGGCCCGGTGTGAGGCGTCGGCCGGCGGCGTGGCTGGCGCGCGATCTTTGACCGTCAGCATCCACAGCACGCCCAGCCCAATAGACACAAAGCCCAGCACATGGGTCAGGGGGCGCCAGCCGCCGAGCAGGCCCAGCACCAGCGGAGTCAGGACGGTGGCCAGGGCCCCGCCCATTCCGTAGCCGGCCTGGGACACCCCGTTGGCCAAGCCGAACTCTTGGGGCGGGAACCACATGCCCAGAGCCTTGGGGACGTTGGGGAAGGTCAGGGCCAGGGCGATCCCGAACAGCAACATCCAGGTGTACATGGACAGGAAATCGGACGCCGTAGCGCGCAAGACCAGGGCGGTTCCCATCAGCACGACTCCCAGCCCGACAATGCGGCGAATGCCAAAGCGGTCGCCCAGGACCCCGCCCACAATGGCCGCCAGCATCGTGCCGAACGCGACCGCCGACCACAGCGAGCCCCAGTCGGCCAGACTCAGGTCAAGGTCGGCCCGAATGCCAAAGCGGTCGCTCAGGACCCCGCCCACAATGGCCGCCAGCATCGTGC
>JAAXHF010000328.1 GCA_012271025.1 Deltaproteobacteria bacterium
GCCCGGGCCGCCCGTAATGCGGCGCTGCTGTGGGCAATCAACTCCTGAATCGGGGTTTGGTCACGGACCGTCTGCCCGCTGAAGGAGGAGACCTTTGCCCCCAGCGCCTGTCTGGCGCTGGCCACAGCCGTGTCCAAGGCGCCCAGGGCGACGGCAACCCCGGCTGGCGCAAACAACAGCGGGAGTGGGAGGCGATACAGGGGACGGTCGATCACCCGTGGCTTGGCCGGAGTATGGGCGAAGCCTTCGGACACGAATACCTTATCGACGCTCACCACGTGACTGCCGGTTCCACGCATGGCCGCAGCCGCCTGCCAGGTCGGAGAGATGATGAGGTCCGCCGTCGGAATCAGGAAAAGCCGTCCATCAGGGACACCGTTCACCTGGCGCGGCGTATCGCCATCCATGACAAGACCGGCCAGAGCACACCAGCTCGCATCCTCACAGCCCGTCACAACCGGCCACTGACCGCTGAGGCGATAGCCGTCGTTTTCCGGCACGGCGCGGCCGGCCGGAGCGGCCGAGAAGCCAAAGTTGCGGTTCGGCTCGGCAAAGAGTTGTGTCCGCTCGTTCTCGGCCAGCCAGCCGGCCGCCAGGCAGGCGGGCTGAGAATTGCCGATACACCAGCCAACGGCCGGGTCGGCGGCGCTGACCGCCTCAATAGCAGCCAGTGCCACAGTCGGGGAGGCTTCCAGACCGCCGACTTCGTGCGGGGCGAAGAGGTGGAAGAGCCCGGCTCGGCCGACCGCGTCGAACACTGCGCTGGCCAGTCTGGCTTCTTCTTCTCCTTGGTCAAGATACTGTCGGATCAGGGGCTGCAGCTCGCGTGCAGCAGCGACGGGGTCCATACGTCCGCTCCTTGTGGTTTATCCGGTTGTTCTCTCTCCTCCACGCCCCCGAGCGGGCAAGCCCGGCGCTGCGGCCTCTTGCCTCCCCGCTCTGGGCTGGTATGGGAGCAGTATAAAACTTCGGGAGGGCAAAATGAATCAGCCGAAGCACGTGCTTGAGGGCTACAAGGTCCTGGATTTCTCACAGATTGTGGCCGGACCGACCTGCACCCTGATGATGGCCGAAATGGGCGCCGAGGTCATCAAGGTCGAGCTGGCGCCGGCCGGCGACGGCGCGCGCCTCGGCCCGGTCGTGCGTGACGGCCGCAGCGGCTATTTTGTCCAGCATAACCGGGGCAAGAAGGACGTGTGTCTGGACGCCAAGACGCCCGAGGGCCTCGCCATCCTCAAAGGCTTGGTCAAGAAAGTTGACGTGCTGGTCGAGAACTACGCCCCGGGCGTGATCGGCCGCCTGGGTCTGGGCTACGACGTGGTCAGTGAACTCAACCCGCGGCTGGTCATGTGCTCGATCTCAGCCTTTGGCCAGACCGGACCGCTGGCCCACGAGCCGGGCTTTGACTGGGTGGGTGCGGCCTACTCCGGCATCACCTCAATGGGCGGCGAGAAAGGCGGCTCGCCCATCTTCGCGATGGTCGCCATGGGCGACGTGTCAACCGGCGCGCACGCCATGGGCGCGGTATGCGCGGCCCTGCTGTACCGCGAACGCACCGGCCGCGGCCAGCACCTGGACCTGTCGCTGCTCGACACCTACGCCCACTATCACGAGGCCAGCTTCCAGATGTACAGCCTGAGCAAGGGCGCGATCAGTCCGACCCGTTCCGGGGCACACTCGTGGTACGCCAGCCCGGCCGGCGTGTTTAAGGGCCGCGAGCGCTATTTCATCCTGATTGCGCCCCTGGAGCAGCACTGGTCGAAGTTGTGCGAGGCCATGGGACGACCGGAAATGGCCCGCGACCCGCGCTTCACCGACAACGAGACGCGCATGAAGCATCTGGACGCCTTGGTAGACACCATCGAGGGCTGGCTTCGCTCCCAGCCGAGCGATGACGCGGCGCTTGAGACCCTCAAGGCGCACCACGTGCCGGTCGCCCCGATTCTGTCCGTACCCGAGGCGCTCCAGCATCCCCACCTGCGCCAGCGCGGCACCGTGCGCACCGTGCATGACCGGCTGCTCGGCGACCTGGAGGTACCGGGCTTCGCCCTGCGCTTCTCGGATTTTCCCGCTCCCCTGGAACTCCAGGCACCGCTGCTGGGCGAGCATAACGCCGAAATCCTGACCGAGTGGCTGGGCTACAGCCCGGACCAGATCCAGGACCTGGAGCGCAAGGGGATTCTGCGCAGCGGTCCGGCCTGATCAGGCCTCGGACGCATACGTCTGGTGGGTGCCGGTCTCGGCCGCAGCCTGAATCGCCGCTATCATCCGGTGGCGTACGACAGCCGCGTCAAAATCAACGCTCAGCCGAGTCCCCTGCTGCATATCGCTGGCCAGCTGCACGTACAGCTGGGCGACGTTCAGGGGAAAGCCCGGCGGCGTTTCGGCCGGCGCCCAGCGATACGTATCGGGAATGGGCAGCGGCGCCAGGCCCTCGTCCGCGCCCTGACCGCCCTGGAGCGTGAGATCAAGCATCTGGACGTGGCCCCCGGCTCCGCTGACCAGCAGATCACCATCTGTGCCGTTGATCTCCCACAGCAGATTGGTGCCCCGCGACTGGCCACCCCGAAAATGGACCGCAGCGACCGCCCCACCCTGCAAGCGGCCGCTGACCACGACCTGATCGGGCGAGGTGGCGGGCAGGCGCTCGGTCGTTCGGGCGATGGTGACCTCCGGTCGGCGGGGCGCCAGCATTGCCTCCAACTCCTCGAACTCGCCCAGACAGTAGCACAGCGCGTCCAGAAAATGCCCGCTGGCAATCGTCAGCAGATTCGCCCCGTTGGCCCGGTCCAGCAGATAGGCGGCGGCCGGCTCGACAAACTCGCCATAGGCCAACCCCGAGGCGACCACGCTGGTCGATAAGACCGTACCCACATAGCCCTGGGCGACCAGATCCCGCACCCGGTTGATGACCGGCGCCGCGCGGGCCTGCAAACCGACTGCGGTACACACCTGCTGGCGGCGGGCCAGCTCGGCCATCTCCCGCGCCTCGTCCAGCCCGTTGCCCAGCGGCCATTCGCAAAAGACGGGTTTGCCCGCTTCGAGCGCGGCCATCACCAGCTGATGGTGGTGGGGCACCTTGACCGACACGACCACCAGATCGACGTCCGGATGAGCGACCAGCTGTTCATGGTTGTCAAAGGCCAGCGGTGCCTTGAATTTTTCGGCCGCCGCGTCCGCAGACTCGCGGCGGCTGGTGCTCACCGCCTGAAGGGTGTACTGGGGCAGAGACGCCAGAGCCGGAATATGCGCCCGCAGCGCCCAGCTGCGGTCCGGGTTGGCGCCGATGATTCCCACTCGTATTGCGTCAGTCATAGTCGTACCTTTCTGTTTACGCGCTCAGCGTGTCTACCAGCTGAACGCCGAACTGTTCGGCCGCGTTGCCGCCCAGCATGCGAGCCTGACTCGCCTCATCGACAGCGGCCTGGCTCAGGGTCTCGATCGCATCCCAGGCGCTGGTCGTGTCCTGCTGCGGATAGCGTGAGCCCCACACGATCTTGTGGGCGAAGATATGCGGCAGCTTCTGGATCAGCCGCTCCTCGGCGTCAAAGGCCAGCAGCACCCGGCCCTCCTCCCACATGGCTTCCACGTCGGTCCGAACCGGATAGTAGTGCAGCGGCGGAATGGTCAGCGTCGAAGCCTCCATCTTCTCCAGTACCTCTTCCATCCACGACGCCTGGCCGCCGGCCATCACCACCTTGAGGCTGGGATAGCGCTGCATGACGGTAAAACCGATCAGGGTCGCGGCCACGAACATGTGATTGTCGAGCCACGGAGACAGGATTGGCGCAACCGGATGGCCGAGCCCCGGCTGAGCCGCAAAAGTGAAATTCGGGCCATTGCCGCCGCCGGCAAACGGGCCGCCGCCGGCCTCCCTGAACAGGGTAACTTGATTCAGGCGCTGCCTGATCTTTTCGATAAACGGCGCGTGGCAGGTCCACTCCGCATTCCACAGGCCGCTGCCCGGATGGACGGCCAGGCTCAGGTCACGCTGCTCAAGCTCGGCCCAGAACGGATCGTAGTAGGGGTGGGTGTAGTAGCGGCCCTCGATAAACATGGGCCGCAGAAAAACAGCCCGAAAGCAGCTCATGTCGGCGACACGCCGCAGCTCGGCCCGGGCATAGTCCATGTTTTGCAGGGGAATCATGGCTGCGGCATACAGCCGTTCGGGCGCGACCGCACAGAAGTCGGCCATCCAGTTGTTGTAGGCCCGAGCCAGGGCTGCGGCGCTGTCGGGGTCTTTGACCAGGGGGAAGCCCTCGGCAAACCAGGTCGGGT
>JAAXHF010000546.1 GCA_012271025.1 Deltaproteobacteria bacterium
AGGGTGAAGCCGTGCACGCCCTGGCCGGTGGTGTAGACCAGCGTCGTGCTGGGGCCGTACAGGGCATAGCCGGCCGCCACCTGACCCCGACCGCGCAGATGCAGGGCGTCCACCAGCGCGGCGCCCTTTATTCCCTCCGGACGACGGTGGACCGAAAAGATAGAGCCGACCGTCACGTTGACATCCAGGTTTGACGAGCCGTCAAGCGGATCGACAAAAATGACGTATTTGCCTTTGTCCTCATTGCCCTGGATCGGGGTCGGATGCTCCATTTCCTCGGAGACCATCTCGGATACCAGCTGGCCGTTGGCAAAGGCCGCCAGGAAGGCATCGTTGCTGATCTGGTCGAGCTTTTGTTGGACTTCACCCTGGATATTGATCTCGCCCGAGGCGCCCAAGACGTCGACCAGGCCGGCCCGGCCGAGTTCTCGGGAGATGGTTTTGGCTGCAAACGCGATTTGCGACAACAGCATGGAGAACTCTCCGGTCGCGCCCGGATGCTCGCGCTGCTGCATCAACAGATAACGGGTCAGCGTGATGCTGGTACTCTCCATCTTGCACCCTCCCGAAAAAGAACTCTCCCTTTTTCCCTACTGTACTACAGCACGGCGCGCCGGTCCAAAAGGGGGGCGGGCGAAACTCAGGCCGATTGGGCCACATCGGCCAGCAGGCGGCGCGCCCGCGCGCCGTCGGCCGGCAGCTCAAGGGCGGCGCACAAGTCCGCCGCCCGGCTCAGATAGGTCCGGGCCGGATGCTGGTCGTCGGCCTGACCGGTCCGCGCCAGAAACTCGCCCAAGGCCAGCGCGCCGTGCGCCTGGAAGGGACGGCTGTGCATCTGCTGGGCGTAGTCCAGGGCGCGTGTCAGATGAGTCCGAGCGGCCGGCCGGTCCGACGGCTCGCGCTGGGCCAGAATACGCCCCAGGACGCGGTGGGCCGAATACACAAACCAGCGGCTGTGGCTGTGTTCGGCTTCGACGAGGACAGCGGTGGCCACCCGCAGGGCTTCTTCGCCACGCCCCAGGCCGAGCAGGGCCTCGGCATACCAGCTGCCGATCAGCTCGGCATACACGCCCTTCTGCTGCCAGCTTGTGGCCAGGCTGGTGATGGACGGAATTGGCGCCTGCCCGACCGCGCCCAGCAGGCCCGCGTATTCGTGGACGGCGTTGGCCATCAGCAGCGAGGCCGGCGCGCCGATCTCCCGCATCAGGTCTAAACCGGCGCTGGCTTCGCGTTCGGCCAGCTCGGGCTCACCCCGCAGGGCGTGCAACAGGGCCAAACCCCAGTGGGGAAGAGCCTGGGGAAGGTGACGCAGGTGTTGGCCGGCTACCGCTCTGGCTTGGCCCAACTGTCGAAAGCCCAGCGCCAGATCGCCTAAAAACCCGTGGCACAGTCCGGCCACGGCCAGACACTGCATCACCGACGCGGCGCTCTTGTCCGGCTGGGTCTCCAAGAGGCGATGGTGCTGAATCAGCTCGAGTCCGGCGCTGGCGATCTGTAAGCCCTCCTCAAATCGACCGGCAAGCCACAACAGGTGGGCCAGGGGACCGTGGGCTCGCAGTCGAGTCAGCATATCGGTCTGTCCGGCCGTCAGCCGGTAGGCGGTCCGGGCGTGGGGCAGGCCGGCTCTGGGGCGGCCCCATACTACATACGTGCCGGCGACAATGGCGTGGCCGGTGGCCAACAGGCGCGTATCCGCCAAGCGGCCGCAGGCGGCTTCCACTGCGACAAACTGCTCTTGGATGGGCGCATCGGCATTGCTGTGGCGGGACAGCAGGCTGATGAGCTGGAGCCGGGTTCGCACTTCGCGTCGGTCCCGGTCTGGACTTGACGCGAGCGTGGCCAGCACCCGCAGGTGTTCGTGCCAGAAGTGTTGGGCATCGGCGTCCGCATAGACCTCGACCGCGCGCAGCCCGGCCCGGTACAGGTAGGTCTCTGCCTTGGCGCTGTCGGTGCTCCGGCTGTAGTGGTAGGCCAGGACCGTGACCTGCTCCTGGAGCCGGGTGGTGTACAGAGCCTCAAGCGCCGCCCCGACCCGGGCGTGTAGCGCGGCGCGCCGTTCGCGGAGCAGGGAGGTGTAGGCCACCTCCTGGGTTAGCCCGTGCTTGAAAGTAAAACCGGCCGGGCTGGGACGCACAAAATCGCGGTCATGGAGCGTCTGACAGACCTGTTCCAGACGGGACTGGGACCACGCCATAACCCGGGCCAAGAGCGGCAGTGACACGTCCCGACCGATTACCGCAGCCGTCTGCAACACCTGCTTGAGACTCGGATCGAGCCGGTCCATGCGGCTGGCCAGGACACCCTGGACCGTGGCCGGTAGAGCCCAGTCCGAGACCGGGCGGCTGAGCCGGTAGTTGCCCGCCTGGCCGACAAGCAGACCTGTTTCAACCAGATGCTGGACGGTTTCTTCGAGAAAAAAGGGGTTCCCGCTCGCCCTGTGACCAAGAACGGGCAGCAGCTCTCTGACGCTGGGGTCGGTGCCGAGCAGGGCGTTCAGCAGAGACTGGCTGGCGGCATCGGGCAGTGGGCTGAGCTGGAGCCGGTGGGAGAACGGCAGGCTCTCCCAGCCGTAGCGCTGTCCGGGGCGGTAGGACAGCAGGAAGAGCACCGGCAGGCGATGAATTTCCGGCAGCAAGGAGTGCAGGAAGTCCAGGCTCCGACGATCAAGCCATTGCAGGTCTTCGAGCAGGAAGGCCAGCGGCTGGCGACGGCTCTCGGCTACGATCTGGCGTTTGATCCCGGTTTCAACCTTGTGCAGCCGGGCTTCAAAAGGCAGGCTGGCGATCATTGGCTCTTGACTCTCCACGCCCAGTAATTCGAGCAGCAAAGCCAGTAGCGTCGCGTCCGGGACGGCGTGCGTGGGGGTCAGGGTGCGCAGGAGTTTTGTCCGGTACGTGGCAGGGTCGTCCTGCTCACCGATCCGACAGTACTGCTTGAACATCTCGACCCAGGGCAGGTAGGCCCGCGTTCTGCCATACGGAAAGGCCGCGCCTTCGATAAGCAGATAGTGGTGTTTGTGCAGCGTCGCTTTGAGTTCTGCCAGCAGACGCGATTTGCCCACCCCAGCCTCGCCGACCAGGGTGACAATCTGGCCCCGGCCGCCCGCAGCCAGGGCGATACGCTCGGCCAGCTGTTCGAGTTCGTGACTGCGTCCAACAAGCGGCGATACGCCGTGGGCCGTCCGGCGCGAGTGAGTAGCGCTCGTGCCCAGCAGGGCGTAGGTGGCAAGCGGGCTGGAGACGCCTTTGACGCTGGTCCGCCCCTTGGCCTCGAAACGGAACCCGGCTCTGGTCAAGGCGTGGGTCTGGGCCGTCACCAGGCTTGAGCCGGGGGCGGCCAGCGATTCCATCCGGGCGGCCAGGCCGACGGCGTGACCCACGGCCGAGTAGTCCATGCACAAGTCGTCGCCAATGGTTCGCACGACCACCTCGCCGGTATTGATGCCGACCCGGATCTGGAGCCCAATCCCGTGGCTGCGGCGAACCTCGGCCGCATAACGACCGACCTGCTCATGCATCTCCAGGGCGGCGTACAGGGCCCGCTGGGGATGATCTTCGAGGGCCAGGGGTGCGCCGAACAGAGCCATGATGCCGTCGCCCAGGATACGGTTGACCGTCCCCTCAAAGCGGTGCACAGCCTGCATCATGAGCTGCAGACACGGGTCGAGCAGGCGTTTGGCCTCTTCGGGGTCGAGCCGCTCCATGATGTCCATCGAACCTCTGATATCGCTGAACAGGACGGTGACGATTTTGCGCTCGCCCTCAAGCGCGGTCCGGCCCGACAGAATACGCTCAGCCAGATGGTCCGGTGTATAGTCAATCGGAGCCGGGCTGCTCTCCGTGGGGTGCGGGTGCAGGACGGCGGGAGAGGTCGAGTCAACGCGGTCCAGGGACGCCCCGCAGGCGCCACAAAACTTCTTTCCAGCCGGCACCTGGCTACCGCAGCTCGGGCATGGCAGGCTGAGGCGCGCGCCGCACTCTTCGCAGAACTGAATCCCGTCCCGATTGGCGGCCTTGCATGTGCTGCACTGCATAGCCTCGCCTCAGCCTCCGGTTCGGAATCCGCGCTCAGGGGTTCAAGAATTGACGTACGAGGTCGGCCACCCGCTGCGGCTGTTCCAGCACCAGGCTGTGTGACGAACCTGGAATTCTGACCAGCTGCGCCCCGGCAATCGCGCCCTGAAACAGCTCACCCAGGGCGACCGGGGCGAGTTTGTCCTGCTCGGCCCAGATAATCTGGGTCGGCGCGCTGATCCGAAACAGCCGCTGTTGAAGACGCGGGTTGTACAGACAGGGCGGCTTCCAGCCGAGCCGGGCGGCGACCATCTGGGCCTTGTAGAACAGAAAATTGGCGGCCGGAGACATGTCGTCGGGGATGGCGCCCAGGGCCAGTTCGGAGTCCGGCTCCTGAAACAGCAGCTCGCGCACCTCGTGCTGGCCGCCCTCGGCCTTGGGGGTGACGGTATAAAAGAAATTGCCGATCCGCGCCTCGGGCGTGGACACCCCGAGCGGGTTGATCAGCACCAGCTTGCGCAGCCGGTGTGAGTAGCGGCTGGCGAATTCGGTCGCCACCCAGCCGCCCAGGGACGCCCCGACCAGATTGACGGTGTCGAGCCCCAGCGTATCCAGCACGTCCAGGCAGAAAAAGACCGCGTCTTCTATGGTGTCGAGCTCGTCAAAGCCCTGACTGTCGGCATAGCCGGGCAGGGCCGGCGCGGACACGGCAAAAGAGGCGGCCAGGGCTTCGTGAAAGGCAGTGAAGCCGGCCGCCTCGGGCAGGCTGTGAATATCGGCCAGGAGGCCGTGGAGGTAGAGCAGCGGCGCGCCGCTGCCGCCCCGCAGGAGCTGAACCGTGCTGCCACGGACACTGAGCGTCTCGGTCGTTAGAGCCATACTCCATCTTTCCTGCCATGCGGGAGGCCGGGAACGGGGCGGGCAGGCCCGTTCCGCTCAGGCGCGGGCGTCCTGGCCGTCCTGGTCCTCTTGCTCTTCTTGGGCGTGGACTCCGGGCAGCGCGGCAAACGCGGCATCGGCGTGTTTGCGGACGTAGGGAAAGACATCGTTGGCCAGGAACTCCATGTTTTTACGGGTCAGATGATCGGGCAGACTGCCGAACTGGGGCAGGGCCAGAATATTGCCGACCTTGAACTCAAGCACGTACTGGAGCAGTTTTTCGCGCACCGTCTCCGGGGTGCCGATCAGGACTGAGCCGCCCGCCTCAACGTCGTCCCAGGTGGTGGCGTGGCCGAGCTGCCAGCGGGCATGCCCACCGCCGGGATCGTTCAGCTTTTGCAGCCGCTCCAGGGATTTCAGCGAGGTATAGCCCGGCGGCATCCAGGTCCGCCCCTTGCCGGCAAAACCCTTGAGGAGCTTGTCAATAAAATACCAGATATGCTCCTCGGCCTCTTCGCGCGCCTTTTGCTCGGTCTCGGCCACATACATGGGCACCAGCCAGCCCAGCATTTCCGGGTGGTAGGGGTGTTTGCCGACCCGCTCGACCGTGTGCTGGAAGAAGGCCGCGTTCTGGCGGAAGGATTCGACGTGGGAGTAGGTCAGAGCGGCATAGGTGAAGCCGCGCTCGGCGACCAACTCCATGGTTTCGACACTGCCCACGCCGGGAATCCAGATGGGCGGATGGGGCTGCTGGACCGGCCGGGGCCAGACATTACAGTACTGGAACTGGAAATGCTTGCCGTCCCAGCTGAACGGTCCCGGGTCGGTCCAGGCTTTGACGATCAGATCGGTGGCCTCCCGAAAGCGCTCGCGGGCATAGGTCGGGTTGATGTTGTAGGAATAGTACTCCGGGCCGCCGCCAACCACAAAGCCGGCGTCAAACCGGCCCCGAAACATGTTGTCCAGCATGGCGAACTCTTCGGCGACCTTGAGCGGCACCTCGTACAGGGGCAGGCCGTTGCCCAGCACCATCACCCGGGCGGTCTGGACCCGCTGGGACAGGGCGGCGGCAATCAGGTTGGGCGAGGGCATGATGCCGTAGGCATTCTGGTGGTGTTCGTTGATGACCACCCCGTCAAAGCCGATGTCGTCGGCATAGGCCAGCTGGTCGATGTACTGGTGGTACACCTGCGGGCCGCGCTCGGGGTCAAACAGCCCGTTTGAGCAGGTCACCCAGGCCGTATCGTAGGTGTCCTCAAAGTCGTCTGGCAGATGCGGCCAGGGCATCAGGTGGAACATCCAGAATTTCATCGCGCCTCCTCCTGAGCGGGCGTTCAGCCGAGGTCTACCACAGCCACCCGACCTTGCAAAGGGCTGACACGTCCGGGTGCGACCGCGATTGCCAGGCCGCCCGCGCTCCGGCTACAATCCGGGATCATGCCAGACACAAGGAGGGAAACCGATGACTCAGCTTCCAGACGATCTGCTCGCCTTCATGGAAACGCTCAAGCCCCCCAAGGGCGTCAACCCGGCCGATCTGTTGATCAAATACAACGACCTGATGAACGGCAACCCGCCCCCGGTCGGGGCTGTGCACGATGACGTGCTGCTCAGACAGGTGGCGGGCTGGCGGCTGAGCGCCGACATCAGCGTGCCCACGAGCCCAGGACCCCACCCCGTCCTGGTCTACTTCCACGGCGGGGGCTGGACCATGGGCAGTCCC
>JAAXHF010000120.1 GCA_012271025.1 Deltaproteobacteria bacterium
GTCGGGACGGACGCCGAGTCGAATGGAGTCGATGATCTGCTGGTCGGTCCAGGCACCGATGCCGTGGTCGGGATCGGACGTGATATTCGTCCCGTAGAAGGTGCCGTAGGGTGTGCTGAGCGGACGGCCGCCGGCGTTGACCGGCCCGCCCTCGGCCGTGTGACAGCCGCACCCGCCGGCCAGGGCGAAGACGTAACGCCCGCGCTCCAACAGGTCAGCAGCCGCCTCCTGAGCACGGCCGGGCGTGAGGAACCCTGCGCCAATCAGCGACCAGACCACCAGTCCGGCCACCACCAGAGACCGCAGTCGAGGTCCGCAGCGTGTCTTGCCCATGTCCGTGCTTGTACGGAGAAAGCGGAGCGGGTGCAAGCCGGGGCACCGCCAGTGCGGACTTGGGCGAGAGCCCTCAGCCTGCTAGACTCCGCAGCTATGCGAACCTTCGGACTGACGGCCAGCGTCGTCGGCTTCCTGCTTATCGGCGCGACCGCTCTGATCTACCTGTTCACCGTGTTGGGCGAGGCCAATCTCGACCTGGGTCAGCGCTATCAGCTGTACGCCGATTTCACCAACGCCAGCGGTCTGGAACCCGGTGCGGTGGTTGAGGTGGCCGGCATTGCCGTCGGCCGGGTCAACGCCGTCTGGCGCGTTGGCAACCGCGCCCGGGTCAGCCTCCTGGTCCGCCGGGATATCGCCCTCCAGGAAGACACGATCGCCTCGATCAAAACCCGCGGTCTGCTCGGCGGCCTGTACGTGTCTCTGTCCCTGGGCGGCTCAGACCGGATTCTGGGACCCGGCGACAAGATTCGGGAGACTGAAGCGCCACTGGATATTCCAGGTTTGATGTCCGCCTATATCACTGCTCAGCGCAACGCGTCCGGTGGTCAATAGCTTCTGGCAAATCCAACTTATTCCTGACACAGTGTTTTCATCTGGAGCCGGGACGCCTATCCGCTTACTCTCAGAGCCGCTAGTATGTATGCTTCAGGATGGCAACAGGAGGGGGACTGATGCCGGAGGAACAGAATCGAACCGGGGTACTGGCACAAGTCCGCAATCCGCTGATCTTTTTTGCCTTGGCGTTGCTGATTATTGAGGGCACTATCGGCTTGGTTGTCAGCCAGTCTCAGCTCACTGCAAACCAGCAGTTTTACTCGATTCTTCTGATGGCATTCTTGTTTCTGGTCGTGATCTCAGTAGTTGCGGTGATCACGATTTGGCGTCCCCGTAATCTCTACGAGGAAGTGACGACCCTGAAGGAGTTCATCAACAGCGACGGGTTTCAGGATGCGATTGAGGATGTGCTCGCCGAGCGGATTAAACCCGAGTGTCTTACCAACCGTGAGTCTTGAACGGAGTATCACCTATGGAGCAGCCCTTTGACGACCCTATTGGCGCACAGATCGTCGGTGCCTTTCGTGGCCCTCATTCCCTGTGGCGCACGCCGGGAGGCATTGCCAGATACACCGGCTTATCTCCGGCCACGGTACAGTCCTATGTCCAGGCGCATCGGGATCTCTTTGTCCAGTCATCCTTGACCCCAGGTGGCATTCCGCTCTATGGAGTCCGCCGGGATTTACGCGCGCAGTTGCAGCTGGAAGGGTCTGCCTCCTAAGGCATAAGACGCGCCGAAAAACGGCTTTTTGTCCGTACCGGTCTAGTCTCGGTCGTCTTTGCGCCTCTTGCGGCGGTAGGCGGCCGGTTTCATGCGCACCGCTCCGCAACGCGGGCAGCGCCACTTCTCGTGCTTGTGCGGCCGGTGGGCCTGGACCTGCATCTTGGTGCGGCAGCGCGGGCAGTGCATGTCTGGTATGGGTAGCCGATACCGCCGTATCATGCCAGCCGCAGTGGGGGATTTTCAGCCGCTACAGGGCCAGCTATACATGGCACACCACCGATGGGAGGACGGCTATGCTAGACCACTACCGCGTCCTTGACCTGACCAACGAGCGCGGCCTGTTGTGCGGTCAGATTCTGGGCGATCTGGGCGCCGATGTCATCAAGCTTGAGCCGCCGGGTGGCTCCTCGGCCCGGCGGATGGCGCCCTTCTTTCAGAACGAACCCGACGCCGAGGGCTCACTGGTGTGGTGGGCCTATAACCGCAACAAGCGGGCCATCAGCCTCGATATCACTCACCCCGAGGGCAAGCAGCTGCTGCGCCGTCTGGTCGCCAGCGCCCATTTTCTGATCGAGTCGGAGATGCCCGGTACGCTGGCCGAACTGGGGCTGGGCTATGAGGATCTGGCTGCCGACAACCCCGGCCTGATCTATGTCTCAATCACCCCCTTTGGCCAGAACGGTCCCAAGGCCAGCCATGCCGACAGCGATCTGATCATCCTGGCCTCCGGCGGCCCCCTGATCCTGACCGGTGACGACGACCGTCCGCCGGTGCGGGTCAGCGTACCCCAGGGCTATTTGCACGCCAGTGCCGGGGCGGCGGTGGCCGCGCTGATCGCCTCACACGAACGCCACCGCTCGGGCAAGGGCCAGCACATCGACATCGCGGCCCAGCAGGCGGTGGCCCAGGCCACCCAGTCCAGTATTCTGGCCGGTCCGCTCAGCGACGCCGAGATCAGCCGCATGTCCGGCGGCACGAAAATCGGCCCCCTGCCGATCCGTCTGGTATGGCCGGCCAAAGACGGTCATGTGGCCATCACCTATCTGTTCGGCTCGGCCTTTGCGCACTTCACCAAGCGCCTGATGGACTGGATCTATGAAGAGGGCATGTGCGACGAGGCGACCCAGCAGACCGACTGGGTGGCCTACGGCGGCTATCTGTTCAGCGGCCCGGAGGCCATTGAGGACTATAAGCGGCTGACCCAGATCGTCGAGGACTTCACCCTCACCAAGACCAAGGCCGAGCTGCTACAGGGCGCGCTCGACCGGGGCCTGCTGGTCGCCCCGGTCACCACCCTGGACGAGGTGGTCAATAGCCAACAGCTGGCCTCGCGCGACTATTGGACCTCGGTCGACCACGGTCAACTCGGCCGGGCGATCCGCTATCCCGGTCCGTTTGCCAAGTTCAGCGCCGCCCCGATCACCTATCGACGCCGTCCGCCCCGGCTCGGGGAGCATAACCATGAGGTCTATGGGCAGGAACTGGGTCTGAGCCCGGCCCAACTCGACCAACTCCAGACCAAGGGGGTCATCTGATGGAAAACGAACAGCCGCTGGCAGATGTCAAAGTGCTTGATTTCATGTGGGCGATGGCCGGTCCGGGCTCAACCCGGATTCTGGCCGATTACGGGGCAACCATCGTCCGGGTCGAGTCCACCACCCGCTTCGACGCGGTCCGCATGGTCGGTCCCTTCCACGACGGTCAACCCGGCCCGGAGAGTTCGGGCCTGTTCTACAATATGAACACCGGCAAGCTGCCCGTCACCCTGAACATGTCCAAGGCCCAGTCCAAAGAGGTGATTCTGGATCTGGTGCGCTGGGCTGACGTGGTGACCGAGTCGTTCTCCCCCCGGGCGATGAAAGCCTGGGGGCTCGACTATGCGGCCCTGCGCCAGGTCAAGCCGGATATCATCATGCTCAGCACCTGCCTGATGGGTCAGACCGG
>JAAXHF010000385.1 GCA_012271025.1 Deltaproteobacteria bacterium
ATGAAGCGTCGGCAGCGGATGTAGCTGTTTACTTCGCTGTCGGCTATGTGAACCAAATGCTCCCTGATGCTCCAGCAGCCGTGCTCGTCCCGGAAGTCCCACATCTCCTCGGGAAATTGACGCACCCCGGCAACCAGGGTTCCGTAAGCCCCGCTGTAGGATGCGATTTTGCTTTCCCGTTCTTCGGGAGTCATGTTCTTACTTTGCTCCGAGGAATCGGGCGGGGTTACAGGCTGGTGGCGTATTTGACGCCCAGCTCGGTTTCCCAGCGCAGATAGTTCATCATCTCGCCATAACTGCGGTCCACGCCGAGGTAGTTGATGTCGGCCGGCGGGCGCACGATGCCGGTAAGCCCCTGCTCCACCGGCAGTCCGGCCTCTCGCCAAGCGCTCATTCCGCCCTCCAGCACCGACACTCTCGTGTAGCCCAACTCAGCGAGTGTCACTGCGGCCAGGGCCGAGTTGCGACCGGTGCTGCAGGTGACTGCCAGGGACGCATTTTTCTCCGGCGCTACTCCGCCTATCTCAATCTCCAGCCAGCTGCGCGACAGCCACTTGGCTCCCGGGGTATGACCGCCGGAAAAGTCCTGGCTGGTATCAACGAAGAGGACTACGTCAGGCGGGTTGTCGTGCAGTTCTTGGGCAGACACCAGCGTCACGCTGCGGAAGGCGTCGCCCAGCCCGGCGACCGGCGTTCGCTCCATGCCGGTTGCCAGTTCGCGGCCCGAGGCGGCCCAGGCCGGAGCTCCGCCGTCCACGACAAAGACCTCCCTGTGCCCCATCTGGCGATAGAAAGACGCGGTAACGGTGCCGCGAGCGCGTCCGTCGCAGCAGAATACGATGGTGGCGTTCTTGACTACGGCCACGTCGTCTGCGCGCTGTACCGCCTGGCCCCCGGGCCACCAGCGGAATCCTGGAATGTGGCCATCGACGAATTCTGCGTCTGTCCGCACGTCCACGAGGTACACGGCCTGGCTGTCACGCCGGGCGATCAGGGCCTCCAACTGGTC
>JAAXHF010000710.1 GCA_012271025.1 Deltaproteobacteria bacterium
CTGATCTGCAATCCGCCCTACGTGCGGCACCACCACATCGAAAATGCCGAGAAGCAGCGTCTGAAGGCTCGGACGCAAGCAGCCTGCGGTATGGAGATCAAGGGCTTGGCCGGGCTGTATTGCTACTTCCTGGCGCTGTGTCATGCATGGATGGCGGACGGCGGTCTTGCCGGCTGGCTGATCCCGAGCGAATTCATGGACGTGAACTACGGCGTGTGTGTAAAGCGTTATCTGCTCGACAAGGTAATGCTACGTCACATCCATCGGTTCGATCCCAACGAGGTGCAGTTCGGAGATGCCCTGGTGTCGTCAGCCCTTATCTGGTTCAGCAAGGAGAAAACGCCGCGATATCACGCGGTTCGGTTCACCTATGGCGGCTCTCTGGAACGCCCGCGGCTGGAGCGTCTTGTGCCGGTCAAAACCTTGCGCCCCGACGCGAAGTGGACGCGGTATCCGACACAAGCGGGCCATGCGGTGGCAGAGGGACCGCTCTTGGGTGATTTTTTCGAGATAAAACGCGGAGTGGCGACTGGAAACAACAGCTACTTCATTCTCTCGGCCGAAGAGATTGAGCGCCGCGAGCTACCAATGGAGGCGTTCCGGCCGATCCTGCCGAGTCCGCGCTACGTGCCCGACGACGAGGTGTCAGCCGACGAAAAGGGGAACCCGGTGCTGAAACGGCGGCTGTTCCTGCTGGATTGCCGGCTGGAGGAAGACGAGATCAGAAGACGGTATCCCAAGCTGTGGGCCTATCTTGAAGAGGGCAAGGCACAGGGTATCCCGGAACGCTATCTGTGCCGCCACCGCACGCCGTGGTACTCGCAGGAGGACCGGCCGCCGGCGCCGTTCGTTTGCACCTACCTCGGCCGGAGTGACAACAAGGGCGGGAGACCCTTTCGCTTCATCCTCAATGCTTCGCGGGCCACGGCCGCAAACGTCTACCTGATGCTGTATCCGAAGGGACCGCTCGCGGCTGTCCTCAAGAACAACCCGGTTCTGAGACGACAGGTCTGGCGGCTTTTGAATGATATTGGCCCTCAGGCGCTACTCGGTGAGGGCAGGGTGTACGGCGGTGGGCTTCACAAGCTGGAACCGAAGGAACTGGGCAGAGTCCCGGCGGCCGCGATCGCGGAGCTGCTGCCCGACTCGGCCCGGCCGCGCGTGCAGAAGCAGGGCGAACTGTTCGAGGCCGCGCGTGTTTGAGAAAACTCACTGAAAAAACTGTCCACCGGGCTGAGTAGATTGGCTGAGCCGTACAAGACTGACCCCCGAGACGATAGGGTCGATGCTCTTATTCCGTCGCCGCGTCGATGTGGACCTTGCGGTATGAGAACAGCCAGCGTCCCTCGTGTCTGACCAGCCGGTCTTCGTACTCCCCGGCCATGACTACCCGGCTGCCGCCCTCCTTGGTGGTTGAGGTCAGCAGCAGAAAACACTTCGAGCGGGCCATCTCGCCGTCCACCTCGGTCAGGATACTGGTCACATAGTGGCGCAGCTTGGGGTTGTCGGCCGCCAGGCGTTTGACCTCAGTGGTAAAGCGGTCGAGTTCCCGGTGGGCGTCAAACTTGCCGATGACTCCGTCAAAGACGCCGTCCGGCGCAAAGCAGTCGGCCCAGCCCTGGTAGTCGTCGTGGTCAATGGCAAAATTATACCGCGCGATCAGCTCGGCGATGGCGGTTTTGTCCTGGTCGTGGCTCATGGCGTTCCCTCCTTTGATTCGTTCGTGTCGGGGCTCGGTCAGGCGAGCTGCCCGCCCTCTTGTTCTTCTCCCCCACGCTGCGTATCGTAGACGCACAGCTGTCAGGCTTTGTAAAGGGGGCAGACATGACATGGTATCAGCAAGAGCCGGACGTAGCGCCGCGCGAGGTCGATATGAACGCCGACCGCGTGGCAAAATTGAGCGATTTTTTCCGCCACGCGGTTGAGGAGCAAAAGCTGTTCTGGGGAGCGCAGCTGGCGGTCTTCCGCCATGGCAAAAAGGTGCTTGACCTCGGCGGCGGCTGGGCGCGGGCCAGTGACCACAAGCCGGTCAGACCGGATACGATGTTCGTGCTGTACTCGTCGACCAAGGGCCTGGCCGCGCTGTGCATGCATATGCTGCGCGACCGTGGGGCGTTTGAGTATGACGATCTGGTCAGTAAATACTGGCCCGAGTTTGCCCACAACGGGAAAGAGCGGGCTACGATTACCCATATGCTGGGCCACCGGATCGGCAATACCGTTGGCCCGGACTGGTTGACCTACAAGCAGTGGGGAGATTTTGCCCAGTGTGCCAGAGCCATGGAGGAGTTGGCCCCGCGCTGGACGCCCGGCGAGGCCAACGGCTATCACCCGCTCAACTATGGCTTCATGATTAACGAGTTGATGCGGCGGACGGACGGGCGCGATTGCGGGACGTTTTTTCAGCAGGAGGTGGCCGCTCCGCTCGGACTCGACAGCCTGTTCATCGGTCTGCCGGAATCGGAAGAAGAGCGGGTCGCGTGCGTCTATGAAGCGCCGGCCGACCGTGACTCCATCGTCGAGATGGCCAAGCTCATGGGCTTTACCCCGGACGAGGAATACTTTCGGTTTCAGCGCGATATCATGTTTGAAGAGGGGCTCGACCCCAAGGAGCTGCCGTTTCCCGAGTGGGATAATATCTTTAACCGTCCCGAGGTCCACCGGGTCGTGCTGGCCGGCGGGGGAGGGATTGCCGCCGCCCGGGACATCGCCAAGGTGTACGCCATGCTCGCCCAGAACGGCAGCTGGGAGGGGCAGCGTTTCCTGTCGCCGGAGACCCTGGAGCACAGCATCGTGCCGACCAGCGAGGCCGACGCGATTGACCGGTCTTTGCGCATTCCGGTCATCTATGGCTACGGCTGGATGCTCGGCCACCTGGCCCGCGGCGCCTCGCTGCGCACCTTCGGACATCCGGGCAAAGGCGGCCAGACGTGTGTGGCCGATCTGGACCGGGGACTGTCGTTTGCCTTTCTGAACACCGGCCAGAAGGATTATGCCGAGTTCATGCAGTTTTCCAATGAACTCCTGTCCCTGGCCTTGGAGGCGTGTGACGCATGAAGCCGACCATCAAGCCTGTTGCGCTCACGGGGTTGTTGCTCGGCCTTGTGCTCGGTCCCTCGCTCTCTCGGGCGGCCGAGCCGAATGGCACCGAGCCCGGCCCTCCGCCCCTGTTTGACACGCTGGGAGGCTATCAGCACTCTGTCACCACCAACTCCGAACTGGCCCAGCGCTACTTTAACCAGGGGCTGCGGCTGGTGTACGGCTTCAACCACGCCGAGGCGATTCGGGCCTTTCAACACGTGGCGCAGATTGATCCGCGCTGCGCCATGGCCCACTGGGGACTGGCCCTGGCCCTGGGGCCAAATATCAACGCGCCAATGCATGATCGGCGCGGCCGGGAGGCGTATGCCGCGATTCAGCAGGCGATCACCCTGGCCCGGTATGCCAGCGAGCACGACCGGGCCTATATTGAAGCCCTGGCCACCCGGTATGTGGCCGAGCCGGAAAGCGCCGACCGCGCCGCCCTGAACCGCGCCTATGCCGAGGCCATGCGTGGCCTGTCCGAGCGCTACCCTGACGATCCTGACGCCCGGACCCTGTTTGCGGCCGCGCTGATGAATATCCGGCCCTGGGACTACTGGACACCCGAGGGTCAGCCCAAAGCCAACACCTTGCAACTCGTGGCGGCTCTGGAGAGTGTCCTGGAGCGCTTTCCCGACCACATCGGGGCTATCCACTACTATATCCACGCGGTTGAAGCCTCGTCTCAACCTGAACGCGCCCTGCCCTACGCCCGCCGGCTGGGCGAGCTGATTCCGGGTTCCGGCCATCTGGTCCACATGCCCTCGCATATCTATATGCGCCTCGGCCTGTACCACGACGCGGCGCTCAGCAATACCCGGGCGATTGAGGCCGACGAGACCTATATCGAGGCGGAAGCCCCACGGGGCCTGTATCCGAACATGTACTACCCCCACAACATCGACTTCTTGTGGGCTGCCCAGCATATGGAAGGCCGCAGCGTCGAAGCCATTGAAACGGCCCGCAAGTTGGCCGAGCGCGTCCCGGTCGAGCGGGCCCGCCAGTTTCCCGTCCTTGAGGCCTGGACGGCCATGCCGCTGTGTGCGCTGGTCCGCTTCGGCAAGTGGCAGGCGGTGCTCGAGGAGCCCCGACCGCCTGCGGATCTGCGCTATATGACCGGGCTGTGGCACTACGCCCGGGCCCTGGCCTTTGCCGCCACCGACCGGCTGGATGAGGCCAGAACCGAGCAGACCGAGCTGAACGCGGTGCTGACGACGTTTGACACGGGGCGGCAAATGATGGGCCGCAATTCGGCCACCGATCTGTTGGGGATTGCCGTCCAGGTCGTGGCTGGAGAACTGGCGGCCAGGGCGGGCAAGACCGACGAGGCGGTCCGGCAGCTCGAAGAAGCGGTCGCCGGCCAGGACCGGCTACGCTACAGCGAACCGCCGCCGTGGTATTATCCGGTCCGCCAATCGCTCGGAGCGGTGCTGCTCGACGCCGGCCGGCCGGCCGAGGCCGAGGCCGTCTACCGGGAGGATCTGCGGCGCAATCCCGACAACGGCTGGTCGCTGTACGGGCTGGCCCAGAGCCTGCACGGCCAAAAGAAAACGCTACCGGCCAGGCGGATCGAGCGGGAGTTTCAGAAAGCCTGGGCGCGGGCCGATGTCAGGCTGAGCGCGTCGCGGTTCTAAGCCCTGGGACACACGGGAGAACGGCATGTCACACACCCTGCTCGGTATTTCCGGCAGCCTCACGTCCGGCGGCAGCACCCGCGCCCTGGTCGACTACGTCCTGCGGGTGGCCGAAGAAGCGTTTCCGGATATTGTCACTGCGGTGGTCGATCTGCGGGACGTGCGGCTGTCTTTTTGCGATGGCCGACCGCTGGCCGAGTATCCGGACGACACGGCTGCGGTGGTCGAACGGATTCAGGCTGCGGATGCCTATGTGATCGGCACCCCGATCTATCGCGGCTCGTATACCGGGGCGCTGAAAAATCTGCTTGACCACCTGCCGGTCGAGGCCCTGATGGGCAAGGTGGCCGGCCTGGTCGGTAACGCCGCCTCCGACCATCACTATCTGAGTATCGACCAGGAACTGCGCCCGGTCCTGATGTGGTTTAATATGCACCTGGTGCCGGGCAGCGTGTATGTGCGCGGCAACCAGATGCAGGGCAGCCAGGTTAATGACGACCGGGTCCAAGACCACCTGCGTCAGCTCGGCCGGGCTGTTGTCAGCCTCCACCGGGGCATACAGACGACCGCGGGCGGGCCGCCGCCGCTGAGCCAGTGGGCGGGGCGTCGCGGCTAGGCCGTAGCCGAACGCGGGCAAAGGAGGAAGCCGTATGCGTTTTGTCATCTTTGGAGCGGGAGCGGTCGGCAGCGTCATCGGCGCGCACCTGAGCCAGGCCGGGGCCGAGGTGCTGCTCATCGGCGACGGGCCGCACGTCGACAAAATCAGGGCCGATGGGCTCAAACTGTTTGGCCGCTACGGTGAGTTTGTGACCCAGCCGGCCGCCTGCTGCACGCTTGATGAGTGGGACTTCCGGCCCGACGATGTCGTGTTCCTGGCCGTCAAGACCTACGATACCCCGGTGGCGCTCGGACAGCTGGCAGACAAAGTCCCGGCCGATACCCCGCTGTTCTGTTTTCAGAACACGGTGAGCAATGAGGACATGGCGGCCGAGCGGTTCAGCCGGGTGTACGGGGTCGCCCTGCACCTGGGCGCCCGGTATGTCTTCCCCGGCGAGGTCAGCCACCTGGGCGGCAACACGCTGGTGATCGGACGCTATCCCGAGGGCCAGGACGAGACGGCCGAGGCAGTTGTCGCGGCGCTCAACAGCGCCGGTCGGGAAGCCATTCTGACCGACACCATCGTGCCCTATAAGTGGGCCAAGTTCTGCGTCAATCTGCTCAACAGTCCACTGGCCATTCTGGGCCTGTCCGGGGCCGAGGCCATGAACCGGCTCGACACCCGGCACTTCCTGGCCGAGGTCTTTGACGAGGCCCAGCAGGTCTTGTCACAAGCCGAGACCCCGATGAAGACTCTGCCCGGCGACCGTCCCTTGCCGCAGATGGTCGAGTGGCTGCGTGGCGCCTATACGCCCAAGCCGCTGCCCGAGCGCGCCCAGCAGGTGTTCCCGTCCATGTGGCAGGATATCTACTGCCGCCGTGGCCGGACCGAGGCGCGCTACTTGAACGGCCGGGTCGCTGAGCTTGGCCGCCAGCTGTCGGTCGCCACGCCGGTCAATGCCCTGCTGCCCGACGTGGTCGACGGCATGGCCGAACGCCGGGAGCTGCCCGGAACGTATAGCTTGGCGGATGTGTACCGGCTGTTGGGTCGTGAAACCTGAGACAGGAGGAGTGTATGAAG
>JAAXHF010000064.1 GCA_012271025.1 Deltaproteobacteria bacterium
ATTCGGTGGTGTGATTAAAGGCTTTGATGATCGCCATGCCGCGGGTGTACTCCAGGATGGTGGCGTTCATCCGCTCAAGGATATCGTGATATTCCCGCCACACGAGCTGATGGTCGCGCATCATCCAGGTCTGGGCCAGCATGGCGAACGGAAAGACGGCCAGCGACGCCAGCGTCATCCGCCAATCGACACTCACCAGATAGGCTGCGGCGAGCAGGGGCAGGGCGGCCGCCGAAACCAGGTCGGGCAGCTGATGGGCGACAAAGAGTTCGATTTTCTCGACATCTTCGTTCATGACCTTCTTGAGTTCGCCGGTGCTGTGGGTCTGGAAAAAACCCAGCGGGAGGCCGCCCAAGGTCTGTGTCAGCCGGATACGCAGGTCGTACAGAAAGGCGAACGCCGCAGCGTGGGAGACCAGCAGCGAAGCGCCAAAAAAGACAAACCGCAGGATCACGGCGGCCGCAGCGCCCCAGGCCAGCGGCCAGACCGTTTCGGCGCTGACCCGACCCGCCACCAGCTCCAGGCTTATCCAGTAGATCAGGACGAACGGCACCAGGCCCATCACGACGCTGGCCGTGGCCAACACGCCGGCCACGACGATGCGGGTGCGCTCCGGGCGGACGAGGCGTAGCAGCTCGCCCAGACCCGAAGATGTCACCTCGGCCTGTTGCGGCGACGCGGGCGTGTCTTCGGCACGCCGGGACACGTCGGGAACTTCCAATGTTTGTGCTTTTTCCATCCCAAACCTCTGGCCAAGACTTCTAGCCAAGACCTCTGGCGACGTTTTTCATTCCTCTAGGACATTGTGCCGCCGCGTGTCTGCCCGCTCACGGAGCTTTTCTGCCCGAGGACGGATTTTCGTGTGGACGTGGCGTCCAAAACTCCGTCGTGGGGCAGAAAAGCTCCGCCCCGGGGCAGACGGGGGAAGGGGCCGGGGCCTATACCACGTCTATGGCACACCTCGAGACCGGACGGAGCGCCCGGTTTTTTGCCGGCCTGGCGCACTGGCTGCTGCGCTGGCGCTGGCCGGTGCTGCTGGCCAGTGTCGGCCTGACCGCCCTGTTTGTCGTGGCCATGGGAGCCCTGCGCATGGACAACTCCAACGAGGCGTTCTTCATGGAGCGGGACCCCGTCAGGCTGGTGCAGGACAAATTCAGCCAACTCTTCAGCAACGACGACTTTGTCTATATTCTGATCGAGACCGACGATTTCTTCCAGCCGGACATGATCCGCCGTGTGCGTGCGCTGGCCCGCGATCTTGAGCTGCAGGTTCCCCACCTGAGAGACACGACCTTCCTGGGCAACGCCGAATATGTGCGCGGGCTGGCAGATGAAATCGAGATCACCGACCTGATCGAAGCCGGTCCACATACGGCCGACTCCATGCGTCTGGCCCGCCAACGGGCCATGAATGAACCGCTGTTCCTCGATAATCTGATTTCCCGCGACGGCCGGACCACGGCCATCTTGCTGGAATTTGTCCGCTACCCGCAGGATACCAGCGACCCGCGCAAAGACATTGCGCCGGCGATTTACGAGGTCCTGGCCAAACCCGAGCACGCCGACCTGCACGTCTATACGGTCGGCGGACCGGTTGTCGACTACGAGTTCGATGCACTGGCCACCTACGAGTCCCAACGGCTGGTCTCCCTGGCCCTGGTGCTGGCGTGTGTGATCCTCCTCGGCGTCACACGCAGCCTGCGTGCCGCGCTGGCTCCGCTGCTGATCGTGGTGCTGGGCGTGGTGTGGACCCTGGGGATTGTCGGGCTGCTGGGCTGGTCGCTGACCCTGATGGTCATTATTTTGCCAGTCCTGCTGATCTGCGCCGGTATCGGGGACGCGGTTCACATCGTTGCCGAGATTCAGGACCAGCAGCGCGCAGGCGTGCAGGGACACGACAGCCTGGTGCGTGGGCTGGCTGCGGTGGGCTGGCCGTGTGTCCTCACCACGCTGACGACAGCGGCGGGATTTCTGTCGTTTCTGGCCACCGACATCAAACCCATCCGCGAGATGGGGGTGTATCTGGCGCTCGGAGTCATGGCTGCCCTGCTGCTGTCGTTCGCCCTGGTCCCGACCCTGCTGTCTTTCGGCCGACGACAGGGCGGACTGCCTGCGGCCGAGAGCGAGAAAAACGCGCTCCAGGCGCTGTTGGCCGGCGCTGCGGCGCCGACCCGTCGCTCCCCGCGCGGCGTGCTGGCCGGACTGGCGCTGTTCGGCTACAGCCGGGTGGAGGTGGAGTCCAACTTCGTTCAAGACCTCAGCACCGACCTGGCCGTGCGCCGCGCCCATGACTATGTGGACACGCGCATGGGCGGTTCGATGTCGCTGGAGATCATGCTCGACAGCGGTCGCCCGGACGGGGTCAAGGACCTCGCTTTTCTGCGCCAGCTGGAACGGCTGCAAGACTTCGCCGACGGCCACGCCCTGACCGAAAAGACCTACAGCGTGCTCGATCTGCTGAAAAAAATGCGGCGCGCCCTGTACGCCGACCGGCCGGATGCCTACACCCTGCCCGACACCAGCGCCCAAGCCTCAGAATATCTGTACCTGTACGAAACCTCGGGCGGCAGAGAACTCGATAAAGTCGTCAGCCTGCACTACGATGTGGCCCGTCTCAGCGTGCGCACTCGCAGCCTGAACACCAAGGCGGTTCGTACCTTCATGGCTGACGTTGACCAGTTTGCGACCCAACAGCTCGACCCGGCGATCCGTGTTGAGTACGCTGGAGTGATGTCGTGGTTCCGGGCCATGGCCGATCATATCGGCCATGGCCAGCTGCGCAGTTTGCTGCTGGCCCTGGTGGCGATCACCATCATCCTGTGTTGGAGCCTGCGGTCGGTCACACTCGGCCTGATCAGCACCTTGCCCAACGTCTTCCCGGTGCTGCTGAGCATGGGGCTGATGGGCTATGCCGGCGTCTTCATGAACCTCAACCTGGTGATCATGGCGCCGGTTGTCCTGGCCATCAGCACCGATGATACGATTCATTTCATGGTCCATTTTCGTCGCGCTTTTGATCGGCGCGGCAACTACGGACAGGCCCTGGAAGACACCCTGCGCGGTGTGGGACGCCCGCTGCTGTACACCACGCTGATTCTGGCCAGCGGCTTTGGGCTGTTCTGCCTGTCCAACAATCTGAGTATCCAGCAGTTCGGGGCCCTGGGGGCGTTCACCTTTGTATGGGCTCTGCTGGCCGACTTCTTTCTGGTGCCGGCCGTCCTGTTGCTGCTGAAACCGCTGGGAGCGGAGCGAGCGGACGCAGCCGAGCGTGTCCCTGCCCAGCTCAGCGCGCCCTGACCGAGCTGCGCGCTCGTCCGCCACTCTGAGGTAATCCGCTATGACATGTTCAGGCTTTCGTCCACACCACGGCGTGTGGTGGCTCATCGGTCTACTGGCCCTGCTGGGCGGCAGCGTCCACGCCCAGGAACTGGCCGGACGGGATATTGCGGTCAGGATGGACGCGGTTGACTCCAGTCTGGACAGCACGCGTCAGGCGGTGATGGTGGTCGAGCGCGGCAGCCAGCAGTTGGTCCGCCGCCTGGAGATCTATACCAAACGCTACGGCCCGGACCGTCGCAGCCTGATCCGGTTCATCGACCCGCCCGACGCCCGCGACATCATGTATCTGACCTGGACCTATCAGGACTTTGCCCGTGAAGACGACATGTGGGTGTTCCTGCCCTCGGAGAGTCTGGTGCGACGGATCAGCGGCGGGGGCAAGAAGGGCACCTTCATGCGCAGCGACCTGGCCAACGAGGACATTGAGCGGCGCGAGGTGGACGACGATGCGCATCGTCTGCTGGGCAGCGAAACCTTTGCCGGTACCGACTGTTATGTGGTGGAGTTTGCGAGCAAGAAACAAGCCCAGACCAACTATGCCAAGCGGGTGGTATGGATACGCAAAGACCTGTGGCTGCCGGTCAAGACCGAATACTACAACAAACGCGAGCGCCACTTCAAAACCGCTCTGTACGGCGGCTTCGAGCAGATCGACGGCATCTGGACGAGCACCAAGTTCACGGTCGAAACGCCCAGCCAGGGCTCTCGGACGCTGATGCAGTACCAGAGCGTGGAATACAACCGGGGGCTGGACGACACGCTGTTTGAGCAGACCGTGCTGCAACGCTAGCGCCCACCTCGTCAAGCCGGCGCGGAGTTCGGTCAGATCAGCCCTGGGCTCATGCTTCGAGTGTCCCGCTCAGTCCTGTGGCAGGTCCCCGTGGTGTGGCTCGCGCTGGTGTGTCGGCTGGCGGCTACGGAACCGACCGCCGGCGACCCGTCGGCCGATATCGACCGGCTCATAGACAGGCTGGGCGCCAAGGTCTCGGC
>JAAXHF010000299.1 GCA_012271025.1 Deltaproteobacteria bacterium
GGCAGGAGCCGTTGCAGCAGGGCCTGAGCCGAGGTGACGAGAATGGGCGTGGCGACTGAGAGCGCATCGTACAGCCCCTCAATCTGCGCGGCGATGGCCTCGCTGTTGGGAGACAGGCCGTCGGCTACCGATACGTCCCAGGCCGGATAGTAACGGACCCGCGGGGCGAGGTTCTGTCCGATAAAGAAGCGCAGGTCCGCGGCGAAGGTCTCGGCCTGTTTATCCGACGGCAGCACGCACAGCGTTGGCTGCGGCGTGTGGTGCAGATGACGGGCTATGAAAAACGCTCGGGCCGCGCCCTTGAGGCCGGCCAGGCGGATGACGTTGGGAGTGGGCGCGGCGGCACTGAGCCGCACTGTTGTCTCAAGGGCAACCGAGAGGGGAGCGGCGAGAGACGGACCCACATCCATGGACGGTGTTAGCGGCTGGCCTGCTGCGCGGCAGCGACGATACCGAACAGGGGAATCGTGAGCCGGGTTTCTTCGGGATGATCGGTCATGACCTCAACGCTGCCGCGTATCCGGCCCGGCTCGGTGTCGCCCGTGATATGCAGGCGCAACTCAAACTCTTTGCCCGGCGTGACCTCGGTCAACTCGGGAACAACGCTGTCAAGCGAACTCCGCACCTGTCCGATGCCGAGGGGCTGGGCGGAGCGGTTCTTGATGCGCACCGTCCGCGTCTCGCCGACTCCCTGGCGAACGACCCCGAACGAGACCTGGGAGGGTGAGACACTGATATCGCCCTCGACGTTGCCTACGACCGGAATACTGATGGTCGGCTTTTTTTGGCTCGTGGTGGTAACCGTAATGGTGTCGTTGAGCGGACCGCGCGGCACGGTTTTGGAGACGCTCACCCGAAGCGCCTTGCCCTTTTTGCCCTCGACCTGGGCGTCTTCGGCCCGGACGCTGATGGCGGGATTGGCGTTGGTGATGTGTGTGATTTCAAGGGATTTGTTTTCATCGTACAGGACCGTGACCGTGCGTGTGACGGGGGAGCCGCGCTGCAGCCGTCCCAGATACAACTGGGCCGGCTGCACCTGCACCTCGACAGTAATCTCTCCCCGGAGCGTCAGGGTCGTGACCGGTCTGAGGGGATCGTTGGTATGGACACGGATGTCTTTGGCCTTCTGGCCGGCAAACCGCTTGGTGTCAAACGTGGCCTGAATAGTGCCCTCCGTGCCGGGCGGGATGGTATCCGCGGCAATCACCGCGGCGGTACAACCGCACGAGGTTTTGACGGACTGCACCCGCAAATCCCGGTTGCCCTGATTGGTAAACCGAAAATCATGCGTCACCTGTTCTCCCTGCTCGACCCGTCCAAAGTCGAACACGGGTGCGTCGACCTGCATCCGAGGACCGATAAAGGCCACCGTATCGGGGGTGCTGCTCCCGGATTCGGCGTGCACCCCCGGGACGACACCGAGACCGGCCAGAGAGCAGAGGACGGTCAGCACAAGGGCGGCAGGAGTCCCGAAACGCATGGCTACACCTCCTTGGTGGTGCGTTGGGACGGGCGAGCCGCACCGTTATTCGAGCGGGCCAGAAAGGTATCCAGATAGCGCGTGTGCACCTTGCCGGCTAAAAAATCCCGGTCGCGCAGAATTCTCTGGTGCAGCGGGATATTCGTTTTAATGCCCTCAATCTGATATTCCGACAGGGCGGCGCGCATGCGCTGGACGGCCTCGTCACGCGTCTGAGCGCTCACAATGACTTTTGCCACCAGAGAGTCATAGTAAACGGGCACGCTGCTGTTCTCCATCACCCCGGCTTCCACCCGCACGCCCATCCCGCCCGGGGGATGGTAGGTCCGAATCGTCCCAGGGGAAGG
>JAAXHF010000293.1 GCA_012271025.1 Deltaproteobacteria bacterium
CAGCAGGACATCATCCGCCGATTCGATGCCCTTGAATTCGACATCGAAGACCTGAAACAGGGCACCAAAATCCAGGAACGCGAGTGGCCCTACTGGACCCACGATTTTCCCGAATAACGGCTGTTTCCCCGTTACGAATCAGCCGGGCAGGAGCGGGCTGAGAACCAGTGCAGCGGACAGGAGCAGGCCGAAACGCAGGTGGAGTTGGGCGGTGCCGCGCAGGGCCTGGTGCAGGTCGGGGCGTTCCGTGCTCTGGCCAATCTTGCGGGCGACGGCAACGGCCTGGGGCAGGACGAGGAAGGGGGCAAGCCAGGGCCAGGGGCCGAGACGGGTGAGCACCAGTGCGGCGATACTGATAAAGGCGATCAGGAGCAGGGCGCAATAGAGCAGGGCAACAGGTTGTCGGCCCCACAGGTGCACGAGGGTCGTCTTGCCGCTGAGACGGTCTTCACTGGCGTCGCGGAGGTTGTTGGCGATAAGGATGGCGGTCACCAGGCAGGCGACCGGCAGGGATAGCCAGACGGCGAGCCAGGTCACGGTTTGGGTCTGCACGTAAAAACTGCCGAGAACCATGACCGGCCCCATGAAGACGAAGACCAGGGGTTCTCCCAAGGCCACGTTGCCCAAGGGCAGGGGGCCGGCGCTGTAGCAGTAGGCAACGCCGACGCTGGCCAGACAGACGAGAGCCAGCGGCCAGCCGGTCCGGGTCACCAGATACACGCCGATTAGCGCCGCCAGGCCGAAACAGATCAAGGCGCCCCGCAGAACCGCGGCCGGCGTCAACAGGCCGCGGGCGATTACCTTGTACGGCGCCTGTACCTTGTGCTGGACGGCATCGGCGTCATGATCGGCGTATTCGTCGGTGAGGTTGGTGCCGCATTGCACAAGAACCGAGCCGATCAGCACCAGGACGAACAGAAAGGCGTGAAAAGTCCCGGACTGGGCGGCCAGCATGCTGCCGACCAGTACCGGAACCACCGCGGCGCTGAGGGTGAAGGGCCGGATGGCCTGAAACCAGACGTGCGTTGATTGCCGCATACGTGTTCCCCGTCTCGTCCTACCAGGGGGTTCGCCGATATTTCGTAAAATCCGGCTGGCGTTTTTCGAGGAACGACGTGCGTCCCTCGGTGGCCTCCTCGCTGGTGTAGAAGAGGCTTGTGGCGCCGTGCGCCAGGGCTTGCAGGCCGTAGCCATGATCGGTGTCGGCGTTGAAACCGGCTTTCATGAAGCGAATGGCCGTCGGGCTCTTCGCCAGAATCTTGCGGCACCAGAGGGCTGTCTCTTCATCCAGCCGCTCGCGCGACACGACCTTGTTGACCAATCCCATGTCGCGCGCCTCCTCGGCACTGTATTGGTCGCACAGATACCAGATTTCGCGCGCCTTCTTCTC
>JAAXHF010000259.1 GCA_012271025.1 Deltaproteobacteria bacterium
GGCCACATCGGTTACGATTCCCTGTTCTGGCTGTGCGCGGCCCTCGGCCTCGGCAGTCTTGTCCTGTCACAATTGATCTGGGAGCCGGCGCGCGCTCCGTCCCAGCACCAGGCAGGTACCCAGCCGCACAAATGGGTGAGCCGGGCCGCGCTCTTTCCCGGTTTTATTGCCGTCTGCATGACGGTCACCTTCGGCGCTGTGGTCTCCTTTCTGCCGCTCTTTGTCAAAGCCGCCAACCTGGGCAATCCGGGCATATACTTCAGCGTATATTCCATTGTGGTCGTGGTCTCACGTCCCTTTGCCGGGCGGCTGTCCGACCGCTTTGGCCGCGCGGCGGTGATTGTTCCCGGTATGGGCTGCCTGGCGGTCGCGATGGCCACGCTCGCGCTGGCGTCGTCCCTTCCCAGCCTCCTGATTGCCGCCGCCTTACAAGGCTTGGGCTTTGGCGCGGTGCAGCCCTCCATCATGGCTCTTGTTGTTGATCGTTCATCCTTGCACGAGCGCGGGGCTGCGCTGGCCACGCTGATGGGGGCGTTTGATGTTGGAGTGGGGCTGAGCAGTATCGTCCTAGGAGCGGTCCTGGAATACACCGATTTTACAATGATGTTTTTGTGTGCGGGCGGCGTGGCTCTCGGCGGCGCTGCCGGAGCGGCGTGGGGAACGCGGGCAAGGGCCAAGCCGGAGGGCTGACGCATTCTTGTCCGCACGACCTCCGGCCCCTCTCCATCCGGCGTTGGCGCTTACCGTATCCTTGCGGCAGGCCAAGGGCTCGGTTAGGCTGGCGGCAACAGCAGCAGCTCTGGAAGGAAACAGAATCCATGCGCAGAACGGCTTTTTCCATGTGTGGCGTACTGGTTGCGCTCGTGCTGAGCGTCGTGTTGACAACCCCTGTCCACTCGCAGGGTCAGGGTCTCCCCACTCGGGAAGATATCCAGCAGTGGATTAGCACGAATCTGACCACACTTCCCCAATTCAAAGAGGGCGATGTTCTGAGACAGGCCGATCTGGAGAAGCTGCGCCCCTTCCTGCCGCCGCGCTATATTGACGAGTTTGATTTTCCTGAGGTCGAGTTTCATGTTGCGCCCACGGGTCATTACCCGCCCCACCCCGATTATCTGGCTGCGACCGAGCAGTACGCCAATCAGACCCGCCTCGCCGCGGACGGGGCGCTTGAGAATTATATTGCCGGGCGACCATTTGCCCAAGCGCTGATCAATCCTGACGACCCGACTTCGGGGGTCAAAGCAGCCTGGAATTTCAATTA
>JAAXHF010000702.1 GCA_012271025.1 Deltaproteobacteria bacterium
ATCCCGGCCTGGTGTCAGGCGCGCTACCGGCTGACCGAAGAGCGTCTGTCACAGGTGCCGGCCGAGTATCCGCTGGTGCTGGTGAATCATTTTCCGCTCCGCCAGGATTTGATCCGCCTGGCCCGGATTCCGCGTTTTGCGATCTGGTGCGGAACCGCCCAGACCGAAGACTGGCATCAGCGCTTCCGGGCCACGGTCGTGGTGTCCGGCCACCTGCATATGCGGGCGACCGACTGGCGCGACGGAGTACGCTTTGAGGAGGTCTCACTCGGCTACCCCCGCCACTGGAAGCAGGACAAAGGCATCGCCCACTATCTGCGCCAGATTCTGCCCGGTCCGTCCGCCCCGGCAGGCGGCCGAGCCGGGCCGGAGTGGCACCGCTAGAGCAAATAACGATGCAGTGTAGCCGCCCGTCATTCCTGCGAAAGCAGGAATCCAGGCCCCCCAGCCTCCTGGCCGCTGGATGCCGGATCACGTCCGGCATGACGAAAGCGTCCTGGCACGGCTACAACTTATCGTGAAACGCTCTAGGACAGCTGACCAGCCCTACGGCTGAGCAGGCCGACGTGGGACCGCTCAGACTTCACCCTCCTGTGACAGTCGGTCCAGACTCAGTACATCGGCAACCGCCAGCGTTTCAACGCCGGGAATCTGCTGGTCGTGCAGGCTGACCAGACGAGGGGCAAAATCCGGGTGGCGTTTACAAAAGGCAAACACGCCGCTGAGCCCCTTGAGATCGGTGGGCGCGGTTCTCACCTCCACGGCATAGCGCTGATTGAGGGGACCGATCACCACAAAATCAACCTCGTGGTGTCGGTGCCGCCAATAGAAGGTCTCCCAGCCGGCTTCGATAAACCGCGCGCCAACGGCATTCTCAAAATACCGGCCAAAACGTTCGGCACTGAGCGGAGCGATGATCGGGCGTTCAAAAGCCCGCAGCAGGGCAACGGCGGCGTTCGATGGCACCTAACCGCCACACGCAAAGACTGGCACTGGGGCGGGCAAAAGTTATCAGCTTGCCTATCCTCCGAGATCATTTGACATGTGGGTGACATCTTCCAGCCCGGGCCTCGGTGGAGAGGTCCTTCGTCAGATATTCTACCTCAGCTAACTCGCAGGCCACACGAATCCGGTATTCATACCGTCCGATCCGGCCGTCTGTGTCATAGATCACCACGGCGGGTTCTTTGCCCGTGACATGCGCAAAGAACAACGCCTGCTGCACGCTGTCGAGGCTCGACCGCTTGTCGAGCCCGCCCTCATACACTCGCTCCTCCGTCTCACAATCTACGACCACATAGCCGGAGCCGGTTGGGTAGTCGTAGGCGTGACGAACCTCCCGCTGTCCGCCGACCTGGGCGCAAAACGCATCATTCGCGTCTTTTTCGTTTTCGTTCTGCTGGGCCAGCGCGAGGGTGCGGCTCCCGTCAATCGGGGTGACTGACGTGTCACCCGTGATCAATCCTGCAAGAAGAAGGAAAAAGAGACCTCGACTGATTGCATGGGACATCGAGCGGACTTTCCTTTTTCCACCCGATAGATACAATCAGCCTGTCCAGTACTGCTCCAACCGTATCATCGAGCGGTGTCTGGGTCCTGCGTCGAACTTGCACTTCGGCGCAGGACACGTTGGGACATCAGCGCTGCTTCGCGGATATCCGTCCCTCCTCTGAGAACACGGAATGCCGGGCCGTGTCAACTGAGTCCTACCAGCAGCAGTAATGCTCTTGATGTGAGATTCGCGCTATGTGGCGTTCGGGCTGGCTAAGGCGTCCAGAATGAAGGCATACTCGAAGGCGATTTCTTTCAGCAGGTCGTAGCGGCCCGAGGCGCCGCCGTGGCCGGCCCCCATATTGGTCTTCAGCACCAGGCGTGTGTCGTCGGTTTTGGTCGCCCGCAGCTTGGCCGTCCATTTGGCCGGCTCCCAGTACTGAACGCGGGGGTCGTTCAGCCCGGCCGTGACCAGCAGGTGCGGGTATGGCTGGGCTGCCACATTGTCGTACGGCGAATACGACAGCATGTAGTCATAGTAGGCTTTGAGCCGGGGGTTGCCCCACTCCTCATACTCACCGACCGTGAGCGGAATGGATTCGTCCAGCATGGTCGTAACAACATCGACAAACGGCACCTGGGCCACCGCCACCGCCGCCAGACGCGGGACCATGTTGATGACCGCCCCGATCAACAGGCCGCCGGCGCTGCCGCCCATGATGGCCAGCCGCTGGCTGGAGGTATAGTTCTCGGCGATCAAGGTCTGGCCGCAGGCGATGAAGTCGGTGAAGGTGT
>JAAXHF010000423.1 GCA_012271025.1 Deltaproteobacteria bacterium
GAACCGGTTTTTGAGACCGCTTCTACGTAATCGTCTTGCAGCCACTTTGGATTCTTCTCGCCCAGCGGCTTGCCGTCCACCGTCTTGTAGGTGTCGATTAACTCGGTAATCCATTCGCCGGTATTCTTGGAATGACCCGAGTAGGGCGGATTGCCGGTAATGACCAGGATGGGCTTATCCTTAATTTCCTGTGCCGCTTTCACCTCCCGCGACAGGGCTGGCAACAGCAAATTGCCTTGTGGTTCTATGGGTTCCAACGTGTTGGTGAGGTAGATATTCAGCCGCTCGCCCCGCTGCATTGCGTAGCCCTTGTCAAGGAGAAATTGCGACAGCTTCAGATGGGCAATGGTGTAGGGCGCAATCAGATATTCAAAGCCGTACAGGTTTTTCAGCACGTGCTCTTTTACGACCTGGGCGCGAACACCCTCGGATACCGTCTCGAATATCTGTTGCAGCACTTCCAGCAGAAAGGTCCCCGTGCCGGTAGCGAAGTCCAGCACGGTCACCCGCCTGCGGTCGGCCAGTCCGTGACCGATACCGAAGCTGTCCTTCAAGATGTCGTTCACGGCCCGGACGATGAAGTTCACGACCGGCGGTGGGGTGTAATACACGCCGCGCGCCTTGCGGGTGGCCTTGTCATAGGCTTTGAGAAAAACCTCGTAGAAGTACACATAGGGGTCTTTGGCGAACAGCAGCCGTTCGTCTTCAGTGGTACGGAACGGTCGTCCCTGCCGCTTGGTAAAGGCGAGGTCTTCGTGAAGAGCGGCCAAGTCCAGCGTGTTCAGAATGCTGAGGATTTCTTCCACCAGCCATTTGATGCCCCGGTATTCGTCCTGCTCCAACTCGTCCAGGAAATCCACCAGCTCACGGATCAGGGCAAAATTTGCGGGGATATGGTTCTTGGCGTTTTGCAGCGTCACCGGGGTCCGTTCCCCGGCATTCAATTTCGCCAGGAACAGGCCGTAGCCCAGCGTTTGGGCAAAGGCGTCCGCAAACTCCTTTAGCGCCAGCTCCTGGAACACGTCCTGCTTGAATACTTCATACAGGCCGTACAGCTTACCCTCTCGCTGCTCCTTTTCTTGTCGCTCCAATTCCTCCGATAGGAAATCGCGCAGATCATGGCAGCGCACGGCCAGCGCCTCAGACAGCTTCTTGGCGTCGCCCAGTTTTTCCGGTGGCGTAGAGAGGAATCCCGTCAGCAGACCGGCCACCTTGCCGGCCCTGTCCGGGTCGAGGCGGGCCTTGCGGCTGCCAACATCGCTGAGATAGCACAGCGTTTCCCGCTTGATGATGTGGCCGTCTCTCAGCCATATCCATTCCAGGTAGTCGGTCAGGATGAGATTGCCGGACAGACGTTTGTATTTGGCGAGCTGACTGGATTGCAGGACCTTATCCAGATTCGTGCCAATGGGCTTGGTTTCGAGATAGCCTACGGTCGCTGCATTGAATTTGGCCTTGAAATCGGGCGCCCCCAGCTTGGTCTTGTCTCGTTTGGGCTCGTGAATCACGGTAATGTTCGAGTTCTCGTCGGCTGTAATGGCGTTCAGCAGATTTTCCAATGCGCCACGTAAGGTGTGCTCGGTGCCCTCGGCCGAGTCTAGGCGCTGTATCGCGTCGAAGTATGGTTGTAGTGGACCCATGCGTTTTCAGCCTCATTCCTCATCGGGCACATCCCGGCCCAGCCACGGCATCAGGCGCGAGCCCGAGGGCGCGGCCATTCTGGCCAGCCAGCCGGCGCGCCGGGTGAGTTTCTGTTTCGACACGATAGCCCTGTCCACCAGCAGGGCTTGGAGCGCGTTCAGCCAGCACTCGTAGTAGGTCGGCCTCGCGTCAGGCGGCTGGCGGTCGGCATCGCCGATGGCGGCGATCAGCCGCTGCTGGAACTCCGCCCAGGCGAAGTGGCCCCGCTCACACAGGCCGACGGCCAGGGCAAAGGCAATGCCTTCCCACGGGTCCTGGAAGAGCAGCTCTCCGCTCTGCCGTGGCAGGGCTGTCGGTCCGGCCATATCGGCCACCCGCCGGTCGGCGTCGGTTTGCCGGGTCTGGGCGTCACGTCGGACCTCGGCCACACCGATCATGGCGTCCCTGGTGACCAGGCGGGCCAGCTCGTCCTCGCTCATCTCCTGGGTGCCGGCCGGACGCTGGGGGAGTACCAGATAGCGGGTCCGGGCAGTGCTGTTCCAGACCAGGATTTCCCGGTCTTGAGCGATCTCCAGGCCAAACTCGCTCAGGACTTCACGTGGCCGGCCACCGATCCGAGAACGGTAGGCCGGGCTTTTGTACCAGAACGGGGGCAGGCCCAGGACCGGCCACGGGTAACACGAGCACAAGGTGCACACGACCGCATTGTGGACCCTAGGCGTGTTCTCGACCACCGTCAGCTGCTCGCCCTGCAAGCCGCCGAAACCCAGTTCGGCAATCGCCTCGGCGCCGTTCCGCAGCAGCCGCTCCTTGTAGGCCGGATCGACCCAGGCCCGGGCGACCACCTTGGCCCCGTTCAGAGGTCCGAGGTCGTTTTCATACGTATCCAGGACAGCGTCGAGATCGGCCGGCGTGAGCAACTCGTCCTCTTCCAGGACAGACTCCAGCGCTTTGGCCTGAACCTCGCGCGCCTTGTTCTCAGTCCGGCTGAGCTGGCGCTGGGTATAGGCCGGGGTGGGACCGTGGTGATCGTGCTGGTCACTCATGAGTGTCACGCTACTCTCGGCCAGATGGCGAGTCAAACAAACGGGCCTGTCCCGCGTCTGCCCCCAATCCTCGTCTTGCTTTCCCCATCCGTCCCGCGATAGGTATAGGCGAAGTTGAGGAGGAGGCTACCGTGCATGAGTTTGATTTCGCCGCTCCAGACAGCTTGCAGCAGGCGGTCGAGCTGCTGGGTCGCACCGACGGCGAGGCGCGCGCCCTGGCCGGCGGGACCGATCTGATTCCCCAGATCAAAGAAAACCGCCGCCACCCGAGTCTGGTGGTGGACATCAAAAAAATTCCAGAACTCAACGTGCTGGCCTATGACGCGGGCGGCCTGCGCATTGGCGCTGCGGTGTCGTGTACCCGCATCGCCGAGTTTGACGCGGTCAAGCAACACTATCCGGCATTGGCCGAGGCCTGCGCCCTGATCGGC
>JAAXHF010000379.1 GCA_012271025.1 Deltaproteobacteria bacterium
TCCAAGGGTCTCAAGGAGCGGGTAGTCATAGTGAGACACGCCATCCGGAATGCCCTCATGCCGATAGTTACCCTGGTCGGTTTGTCGTTGCCCCTCCTGGTAGGCGGCTCCGTTATCATGGAGAACATCTTCAACCTGCCGGGGCTCGGTCGTCTCATGCTGACGGCTCTCAATGACAGAGACTACCCGCTGGTGTCCGGAGTAAACCTGTTTTTCGGTGCCCTGGTGCTGGTGACCAATCTGCTTATCGACATGGTTTATCCTTATATAGATCCCAGGGTTCGTTACCGGTAGACGGGAGAATCAGGAGAAATGAACGACGCCACGGGGATACCAGCACCGGTAAGTGAGCCGAAGAGACGCTCCCAGTTGGCAGATTTCTTTATCAGGATGGTGAAGGAAAAGCCGCTGGGTACGGTCAGCGGGATCGTCATCCTGATATTGATTCTGGTCAGTATCTTTGCCGATGCACTGGCACCTTATCCATATTGGGAAATGCACCTGGCAGACAGGCTGCAGGGCCCGTCAGCCCAATATCCGCTGGGCACCGACCAGTTGGGGCGGGACTTCTTGAGCCGCCTCATCGTAGGGGCTCGTCTTTCCATAGTTGTCGGCCTGGCGGCGAGCGCGCTCACGGTCGTGGTCGCTGCCCTGATCGGCGGCATTTCAGGATTCCTCGGTGGTAGATTGGACTTGGCCGTGCAGAGATTCGTCGATGCCTGGATGGCTTTCCCGGGGCTGCTCATGTTGTTGACCGTGATGTCGATAGCGGGACGCGGTGTGTTGCAGATAATACTGGTCCTGGGGATAGCGGGAGGCATCGGCACCTCGAGAGTAGTCAGGGCCGCGGTCATCGGCATCAAGGAGAATGACTACTTTCTGGCCGCCCCGGCGATCGGCAGCGGCGGCGCCGCGACACTGGTGCGCCACGTGGTGCCCAATATCATGCCTGTCATGATCATCATATTCAGCATCAGCATCGGCGGGGTGATCATGAGTGAGGCCAGCTTGAGCTTCCTGGGGTTCGGTCTGCCGATCGGGGTGCCGAGCTGGGGAGGCCTGCTCAGCCGGGAGGGGCGCAAGTTCATGGAGGTGGCGCCCATGCTGGCGGTCTGGCCGGGCCTGTGCCTGACGATTGTCGTCTACTGCTCGAACATGTTCGGCGACGCGGTGCGCGACCTGCTCGACCCGCGGCTGCGGGGCGGCGGCGGACGCCTCGATGCCGATGCCGCCAGGC
>JAAXHF010000519.1 GCA_012271025.1 Deltaproteobacteria bacterium
GGCCAACGGTGTCATGGCGGTCGCCAAGACGCAAAAGAAAAATCCCCGCCAGCTCGCCCAAGAGGTCAGCGCCCAGCTGAATCCCGACGAGATTCCGGCCAGCTGGGAGATTGCCGGGCCCGGCTTCATCAATTTTCGTCTTGATCCCGGCTGGCTCGGCCAGACCGTCCTCAGAACCGCGCTCGACGCCCGGCTGGGGGTGGAAGCGGTGGCGCGGCCGGAAACGATCGTGATTGATTTCAGCGCGCCCAATATCGCCAAGCCCATGCATGTGGGCCATATCCGCTCGACGATCCTGGGCGATGTGCTGAGCCGTGTCCTGCGCTTTCTCGGTCATCGCGTGGTGACGGACAATCATGTCGGCGACTGGGGCACCCAGTTTGGCATGCTGATCGTCGGCTATCGAAGCGTCTTGGACCGAGACGCCTACCGCCGCGACCCGCTGAGCGAAATGGAGCGCATCTACAAGACGGTTCAGGCCCAGACCAAGACCGATCCGGCGGTCGCCGAGCAGGCTCGCCACGAGCTGGCCAAGCTCCAGCAGGGCGATGCCGACAATACGGCCCTGTGGCACGAGTTCATGGATATTTCGCGCCACGCCTTTGAGCGGCTCTACAGCCGGCTCGACATCCGCTTCGACCACTGGCTGGGCGAGAGCTTTTATAATCCGATGCTGGCCGGGGTGGTGCAGGACTTGCAGGACAAACGCATTGCCCGACCCAGCGAGGGGGCGGTGTGTGTCTTTTATGACGATGACCCGCAGCTGGCCGAGCGCCCGTTTCTGATCCAGAAGTCGGACGGGGCTTTTCTGTACGCCACCACCGACCTGGCGACGATTCGGTATCGGGTCGAAACGTTTCGACCCGACCGCATTGTGTACGTTACCGACGGCCGCCAGCAGCTGCACTTCAAGCAGCTGTTTGCCGCCGCCCGCAAATGGGGCTATCAGCCCCAGTTCGAACACGTCTGGTTTGGCACTATCCTGGGCGAGGACGGCAGGCCGATCAAGACCCGCGAGGGGGAGCCGGTCAAGCTCGAAGCGCTGCTCGACGAAGCCGTCCAGCGCGCCCTGGCCGTGGTCCGTGACAAAAACCCCAGCCTGTCCGAGGCCGAGCAGCACGAGGTTGCCCGGATGGTGGGGCTGGGAGCGGTGAAGTATGCCGACCTGATGCAGAACCGGACGGCCGACTATCGGTTCAGCTGGGACAAGCTGCTGGCCTTTGAGGGCAACACGGCGCCCTATCTCCAGTATGTGTACGCCCGCATCCGCTCGATTTTTCGGCGCGGCGGCCTGGCCGACTGGCAGCCCAGCCCGGACATGCAGGTCCGGCTTCAGGAGCCTCAGGAACAAGAGCTGGCCAAGCAGATGATTCGCTTTGGCGATGTCTTGCTCGAAGCCGAACGCGCCTCCAAGCCCAACCTGCTGGCCGGTTTCTTGTACGACCTGGCTACCACGTTCAACCTCTTCTACCAGGCTCATCCGGTGCTGAAAGCGCCCTCAGACCAGCGCCCGACCCGTCTGTTGCTGTGTCACCTGACCGCCCGCTATCTGAAGACGGGCCTGGAGCTGCTGGGGATTCAGACCCTGGAAGCGATGTGAGGCCCTTATGCCGATAACCCGCCACACGCCCGACCCGGTCTCGATTGCCTACGATATTGTCGGCGGCGGTCCGCTGCTGGTCTTTCTGCACGGCATTGGTGGCAACCGTACCAACTGGACCGGTCAGCTCGAATTTTTCGGCTCGCGCTTCTGTGCCGTGGCCTGGGACGCCCGCGGCTATGGCGACAGTCACGATTCGCCCCAGACCCTGCGCTTCGGTGATTATGCCGACGACCTGTCGCGTTTACTGGATCACCTGCAGGCCGAGCGGGCGCATCTGGTCGGCCTGTCCATGGGCGGGATGATTCTTCAGGACTTCTACGACCGGTATGCCGAGCGGGTCGCCAGCCTGTGCCTGGTCGATACCTCGGCCGGTTTTGGCGGGACGCCCGAGGAGGTCAAACGCGACTTTCTGGCCCGCCGTCTCGATCCTCTGGAGCGGGGCCTCAGCCCGCGGGATATTGCCCCGGATGTGGTCGAGGTGCTGGTGGCCGCGGGCGCGTCTGCTGCGGTGCGGGCAAAACTCCAGGCCTCGCTGTCGGCCTTACGGGTCGAGCCGTACAAGCAGGCCCTGCACGCCATTGTGACGACCGATTTCCGACCCGTGCTGTCGCGGATCAGCGTGCCGACCCTGGTCATTGTCGGCGAGGAGGATCAGGTCACTCCACCCCAGGCCTCGGAATTTCTGGCCGACAGTATTGCCGGTGCCGCCCTGGTAAAAATTCCCGTCGCCGGCCATCTGACCAACCTCGAACGCCCCGAGGCGTTTAACGCCGCCCTGGCCGCCTTTCTCGACCGGCAGGCCGGGGGAGCGTCTGTGGTGTCGGCGGGCTGAGAAGATTGTGCAGCGATCGGAAACCGCGAAGGGCTCGCCATGAAAATCGACTTTCACTGCCACTCGTTTCCCGAAGCCTTCTTCTTGAAACTCAAAGACTACTATCCCGACGAGGTGGTCCTGGACCACGACGCACGCGGGCGTCTGATCGGCATCTGGGCCGGCACGCCCCTGCCGGCCTGGGATCACGGCCAGCGTCTCGAAGATATGAATACGGGCGGGGTCGAGATCGAAATCCTGTCCAACCCGTCGATGTATATCCGGGTTGACGAACACAGCCCGGAGCTGTGTCGCCTGGTCAACGACACCTATGCCGAAGCCTGCCGCCAGAGCCCCGAGCGTTTCAAAGCCTTTGCCAATATCCCGTTCAACTCGCCCCAGGCCGCCCTGGCCGAGCTGGACCGGACGCTCAAGCTCCCCGGCTTTGTCGGGGCGCTGATCACCTCCAACGTGGGCGACACCTATCTGCACACGCCGGAATTCTTTCCCTTCTGGGAAG
>JAAXHF010000594.1 GCA_012271025.1 Deltaproteobacteria bacterium
CCGCAGGCCGAGCAAGACGAGGGGGGCGGGCCCGAGCCTGAGCGCCGTAGCACGGCGGATGTGCCGGCCGAGCCACCGGCGGCGCCCATAAGGCCGGAGGACGAAGCGCAGTCGCCCGGCGGGCCGATTGTATCAGTGTCCACCGGGCCGGGCGGGGATGCCGGGCCAGAGCGTCCTGCGGCGACGGACGCGCCATCGGCCGCCCTGCTCTCGGTCCGTAACGTGCTGGTCCTGCTCGGATCTGTTGTCTGCGGCTATGCCCTGCTGAGCTATTCGGCGCTGACCCACCCCGGGCAGACACAGCAACTCCTCAGCCAGCTCCCGGTGGTCGGCAGCCTGCTTGCCGCCGAGCCGTTTTCCGCCCGCCATATTCGTCTGGATAAGCTGAGCGGCGGCTTCTGGCTGAGCAAAGACAACCGTCGCGTGTTTGCCGTCGTCGGCACGGCTCTGAACACCGCCAGCGTATCTGCCAAGCGGGTGCGGATCGAAGGCACGCTGTACAACGGGGTTGGCGAGCAGCTTGGACGGCAACGCGTCTTCTGCGGCTCCGAGGCCAGGGCCGAACTGCTGGAAAGCTTGACGGTGCGGGATATGAATACCCTGCAAAAATTCGTGCCGCCCCAAGACTTTCACATTCCCGCCGGCCGAACCGTCGCCTGTCTGTTGGTCTTCACCAAGCCACCCGGCTCGGTTGCCGAGATTTCAGGACGGGTGGTATCTGTCCAGTTTGACGATGCTTAGGGAGCGGGCCTAGCCGGCTTGAATGTGTTGAGGCCGGACCGTCAGGAGGAGGAGTTGTCGGACCGCTTGTCGGTCTCGCCGTCCGGCGTGACATCAATTTCCGGCGACTTGACCGATTTGCGGAAGTTCTGAATCCCCTTGCCCAGTCCCTCGCCAATCGCCGGCAATTTCCCTGCGCCAAAGATGACCAGGACAATGACCAGAATGATCAGCAGTTCTCCCACACCAAGACCGAACATAGTTTCTTCACTATACGCGATGTGTCTGCCCACGGGCAAGGCGGCCACACGCTTTTCTTGCGGGCGTCGGTCAAGAAGGCTAGAATACGGCCGATGTCAACGGCCAGCCTCTCCATCCGCCCCCAGCAGCGCGACCCGCTGGTCGTTTTTTTGCTCTTCTCGCTCCTCTTTCACCTGCTCCTGCTCCTCTTGTTCCCCATGCCAAACCCGATCTTCCCGCCCGAGACGGAACAGTTGACCGAAGTAGAGCTGTTGCCGGCGGAGGAGCCCGAGCGGCTAGCCCAGGCCGAGCCGCCCGCCCAGGCTGAGCCCGAGGCAGTGCCGAAAGAAGAGCCGGTCGAGGAGGAAACCGCCGAACCGCCACCCCAGCCCCTGCCCGAGCAGATTGTGACTCCGCCCGATGTCGTCAACGAGCAGATCCCGGACCAGACGCGTTTCCTGAGCGACCGCAATACCACCGCCGAGGAAGAAACGGTTGCGGTCGGCACCCCGCTGCCGAGCACGAACCCCGAACAACAGGAACAACCCAACAGCGAAGCCCAGAAACCGGCCGAGCCGCCCAAAGAGCCCACCCAGCTGGCCGCCCTCAC
>JAAXHF010000648.1 GCA_012271025.1 Deltaproteobacteria bacterium
TAGCTGAGGAGCCAGTGGCTCCAGCGAGTGGGCTGGGCGGGCTGGAGGTGGGTATAGCCCGGCATGAGGAGATCGATCTCGGTTGCGGCGCGCTCTACGGCGACGCCGATCAAGGTGCGCAGCTGCTGCTGTGAGGTCTCCAGCTCTTCCCGCAGCCACAGGCGCAGGTCGGTCGCGACCTGGTCGTTGCGGCTGCGGCCGGTGTGCAGTTTACCGGCTACGGGGCCGATCAGCTCGGTGAGGCGGCGCTCGTTGGCGGTGTGGATGTCCTCGTCGCCGGCCTGGATTTCGAACTGTCCGGCGCGCCATTCGGCGGCAACGCGTTCAAGGCCGACGACGATCTGCTCGGCTTCCTGTTCGGTCAGGAGCCCGGCCCTGGCGAGCGCGCGCGCGTAGGCTTGGCTGCCGTGGATGTCGGCCTGCCAAAGGCGCCGGTCGAAGTTGATCGACGCGTTGAACTCTTCCATCAGCGGGTCGAGAGCGCCGCTGAAGCGCCCTCCCCATAGCTTCGTGCTCACTGTGTGCTTCTCCAGGCGACAATGACCGGCACCACTTGAACTGTTCTGGCAATCATTATTCCACAGGAGGCGTCCCGGCGACACTTTCGCTACTGGCGGGCGATTGATACTCGGCCACGGCCAGCTCGAATCCGACCGCACCCCGCGTGCGTTTCACCCACCAAACGATCAGAAGAGAACCGACTAGTATTGCGGCGAGGCCGAGAAGGCCGGCCTCGGGCCCGAAGGCGCCGCCGGTCCACAGGTCGGGGCCGCCCTGCTGCACGGCGATGAAGGTCGTCTCGTTGTTGGATGTGCCACTCACGGGAAAGCCAAAGACGTTGCCCTGGAAAAAGTTCCAAGTGATGTGAATGCCTATCGGCATCGCCAACTGGTCAGTCAGGAGGAAAGGCAGCCCCAGGAAGAGTCCGGCCAGGAAGAGGTTCACGGTGCTGACAACAGTTGCATTAGGGTTGCCGGCATGGAGGAGTCCGAAAACTGCTGAGGAGATGAGCCAAGCTAACAAAATGGCACTCCTCCGGCCCAGGGGACTGAAGCTGAGGCCCTCGGCCAGGTTCTTGAAATGATACCCGCGCGATACCAACTCCTCGTAAATGCCCACGGCAAGGTACAGGGTCAGGGGCCAGAAAATGGCCAGGCCGAAGGGAACAGACCTGTTCGTAAGGAAGATTTCTTCGACCGTGACCCAGCCGAGGGCCAGTTCGACAAGAAAGACAAGCAGCATGAGGAACGCGCCCAGGAACAGCCCGTAGCCGAGATCACGCCACCAATGGGATGAGAATTGCAGACCGAGATCGGAGACGGGCCTGCGGTCTAGAAACCGGGCTGCGAGTAGCGTGCCAGCGACGATCGCCAGCCCGGACAGGGC
>JAAXHF010000008.1 GCA_012271025.1 Deltaproteobacteria bacterium
GCGTCGCAGCGTGCGCAAGGCCGGACTCGCCTCATCCTTCAGACCACCGCTGTCGTCGAGGCAGCGCCCAAGCGTCTGTTCCAGGGCCGGCAGGGCGGGCAGGCGGGCCGGCAGGTCGGCCAGTGGCGAGTCGGGCTGGGTATGACGCTGAAAGAATTGGGCCAGCTGGCGTGATACGGCCAGCGTGGTGTGGATCTCAAGCAACCGTGGGCCGTCAAGAACCGCCCCGACGTGGCTGGCCGCTCGTAGGGTTGGTCGGATATCTGGAAACTCATGCAGGGGCAGACTGAGCTGTTCCTCAAGCAGGCGGAAAAACTGCCAGGTGCGCTCGCTGTTTTCTTCGACGTGCTGCGGGTCGGTGGCCGGGCGAATCGCCGCGCACGCTTCCCGGCCGGACACGGACACGGCGCAGTCGGCCAGCAGTTGGAGCACAGCGTCAAACTCGAGGGCGGAGAGGTCTGTGTCTCGCATACAAACGGTCAGCCGCACGAGAGGGCGGCTGGAGGCGTCGTGGTCCGGGGGCCGATCATGGAGAGTGGGTCACGCGTCTGCGGGCACAAACGAGATTTTGACCGCGCCCGAGTTCTTTTTTCTGGCCGCCTGGCCCAGGGCCTGCCGGTATTGATCAAGCGGATATTTACGGGGTTGAATCGGGGTCAGATCCGCCCGGCGACGGGCGACCAGCTCAATCGCCCGGGCAAAGGTGTCGGCGCGTTTACCCTGAAACACCTCGGCCCCGTAGGTGAGGCTGCCGACAATCGACACCTCTTTCATCCACACCGGAGTCCAGTCCACGCCCTCGGGCAAGGCCGCCAGACCCAGAACGACCAGACTGCCTTTGCCGCGCACCATCCGCAGGGCTTGGTTCAGGGTCAGTGAGCTGGTGATGGTATCGTAGACGAGGCGCACGCCGCCGGCCAGGATCGCTCCGCCGCCGGACAGCTTGTAGACTTTCGTGTCGGCCAGGGCGCCGACCCGTTCCATCACGTCGTCGTGCTGGGCGTCAATGACTTCGTCTGCGCCCAGGGCGCCGGCCAGCTCGGCCTGGAACGGGTACTTGGCGATACACGCCACCCGACAGCTCGGCTCAACCGCCCTGAGCGCCGCAATATTCATCAGTCCAATCGTCCCGGCCCCAATGACCACGACCCGCTCTCTTTTGCGGGGCGGGTTGTTCAGCACGGCCCGCAGGCAGACCGAGAAGGGTTCGAGCAGGGAGGCCTCGTCGTCGCCAATCGTATCCGGCACCGGAAACAGGCGGCGGCTGTGGGCCACGAAATATTCCCCCCAGCCGCCACCGGTGTCCGGGCAGGTGCCGATGAGGATGCCGGGTTTGAGGCGGCCCTCAGCCAGATGCTCACAGATCCCAGGATTGCCGTCTTTGCACTGCGGGCACTGCTTTCTGAAGCCCCGTTCCCGACAGCCCAGGCTGGGGTCAATGGACACGCGCTGGCCGGGCCGGAGCGTCTTCACCCGCCTGCCGACGGCCTCAACCTCGCCGAATAATTCATGGCCGGGGATGATGGGCAGCTGAAAATACGGCTCGGCCGAGGGCATCGACTTCCAGCGCAGGAAGCCGAGGTCGCTGCCGCAGATGCCGGCGATTTTGCTTTTGACCACAACCCAGTTGTCGTCGGGCAGGTCCGGGACCGGGACATCGGTCAGGCGCAGATTGGCCAGGCCGGGCAGATAGGCGGGAGCCGCCTTGCGCTGCCGCTCAGCAGAGAAGACCAAGGCTTTCATCGCGCTCCATTCTCCATGCTGGTGTGTTTAGCGGAAGCGGCTGCGGGGTGCAAGCTGAGCGGTGGCGGCCCGATTGCGGCCCGGTGCGCTTTTTGTCATCATCACCGGCAGCCCGAACGGGATGAGGAGGAGGGACGACGTGGTGGCGCAGCTGAACGCCCAAGAATTTACCGATCTGATCACACGCCTGGTTGAGCATCTGGGTCTGGCCCAGTTTCACGCCAAGCTGATGAAAGCCAACGCCCTGGTCTCGCGCAAGCGCCCGGCTGACGCCTCGGCCCTGGCCACGCAGCTGTACCAGCTGAGTGCCGGACTTCGACGCGAGCACGCCGCTCGCTATGCGGTCGAAATGTTATGGCAGGAGATGCTGTCGAGCAAAATGGACGAGGAGCACTCGGCCACGGTCGAAGCCCTGGCCGAAGGGGTCAACGCCTGCCTGTCCGAGCGGCTCGAGGTGGTGCCGGACAAGCGGTCGGACTTGCTGGCTGCGCTGAGCGCCTACTATCGGGCGCTGGCCGCCTTGAGCGGAGAGGAGACCGCATACCTGGAGATGCTGCTCCGGGCGAGCACCAGCGTGGCCCAGTTTTTGCGCCAGCATAAGGACGAGCTATCCGCCGCTGTTGAGGAGCCGGTCGCCACCACGGATGAAGAGACCGAGGGCTGAGGCCGCTCGGGAACTCAGGATTGGGCTTGGCCGCTCAGCCCTTTTTTGAGGCCGCGCAGGGTCAGGACGAACGCTTCGCGCATCGCACTTTTTTGCAGGGCCAGGGGAATCGGCATATGGGTCTTATCCCTGGCCGACGCCCGGTAGGTCAGCAGGGTTTTTTTGCCGTCGGGAGACGGCGTCAGCACATATTCCCCGCTCAGCTCGGTCAGCTGGTTCTCAACCGTTTCGAGCAGAACCCGATTCTCTTGGGGCAAAAAGGTAAAGGCCAGGGTGCTCTCCTGGGGGCGACCCAAGACCCGCATTTCAAACGTGACAACCTTGCGGTTGCCGTGGTGGCGGACGAGTTCGGAGCGGTAGACCGAGTCGCTGAGTTCCTGGCTTCGCTCGGGCTCGGCCAGCGCCCGCATCACCTGCGCCACCGGGGCGTCGAGCCGAGAGGTGAACTCGACCCGCAGGGTATCGTCCTGTTTGTCGAGCGTCTCGCTGAGAATCTCGGCGACCGGTCCGTCCCAGGCTGCGGCCGCGGTCCTGGCCTGGTAATAGCGGACACCGATAAATCCGACGCCAATCACACACAGAGTGAGCAGCGCCCACAGTCCGGTTTTCATCGCGCGCTCCGCCTCTCGTCCTAGGGAGACGTTGGGGCGCTGAAAGAGATCCGCTCGATGCCGCGCAGATGGTCTCTGTTGAGAATGTAATTGCCCCCCATCGACGGCTTCCAGACGCGCTCCGCTACCTGATAATTTGCCCCGGTCAGGACATAGGCCACGCCTCCGGTCAGCCCACCGAGCAGGGCATAGCCCAGCTTGGTCGGAATATACAGCACGTTGGCCGCAACGGTTGCCGTGCCGATGCCCGCGTCTTCAAGATAGTTAGGGGCAAATGAGCCGGCTCGGAGGTCCGTTTCTTCGAGATAGTCGGCTCGGGCGATGCCGACCAGCTGCGGCCAGGCCAACAGACCCGCAACGATTGCGCCGCATACCCAGCGTCGTTCCATTTTTCTCATGGCTTCCTCCTCTCACCCCTCCGTCTTCACCACACAACCCGGAGGTAAGACATTCATCAAATGCGTAAAGGCTTGCTCGACATAGGTCTGGTCTTTTGATTCCAGCGTCAGTTTGACCCGATAGTCTGGATCGTTGATTTTCGGATAGGAGCCCAGGAGCAGCTCGGGATAGTGCTCGAGGGTGTCGTTCAGGGACGCCGCGATATTGCTCTCATAGGCGTCGGTGTAGATGGTTTTGAGATAATACGGACTGGTTGCGAAGCGGTCTTTGAGGGCCAGGAATTTCTGCCGCAAGATTTCTGGGATGCCGGGCAGGATATACACGTTTTCGACTTTGACGGTCGGAAAACGCAGGCGGTCCTCTGACAACAGCTCGGCCCCTTCCGGAACATCCGCCATGCGCATATAGGCGGCGTTGGGCGTTCGCTTGGCCGCGTGTTCGAGCAGCTTGTTCTCCAGAACCGGGTGACGGATGACCCGTCGGCCCAAACCGATGGCAATCCCCTCCATGGTGATGTCATCGTGGGTCGGACCGATACCGCCCGAGGTAAAAACAAGGTCAAACTGCTGGTGGAAGTCGCGGACGGTCGAGGCGATCAGATCTAATTCATCCGGAATGACCACCACGCGGCGCAGGCTCACCCCGATTTTGCGAAGCTCTTGAGCCAGGAAGGTCGAGTTGGAATCAACCGTCTTGCCGGACAGGATCTCATTGCCGATGATGACAATGCCCGCCGTGCGTTCTTGCCGCGCTTGTTGCACACGGGCACTATAGCCTTATTTCAGGCCCGAGAGCAAGATTGAGTGGATGCCCGGATCAGGACCCAACGAGGCCGGTGCGGACTCAGCGCTGATCGGCGAAAGCGACATCCAGGTCTCTCAGATCGGTGAACTCCTGGACGAGATAGGCTTTGAGCTTTTTTTTCAGCCGACTCTCCAACTGGCGGACCCGCTCTCGGCTGATGCCGTACTGATCGCCGATTTCCTGCAGGGTGAGAGGCTCCTCGGCCAAGAGGCGCTGGTGAAAGATGACGGCGTCCTTGCCGCTCAGGGTCTGGGCGAAGGCGTCCATTTTCTCTCTGACCAGTGCCCGGTACTCGGTGGCCGAGACCTCTTCTTCTACCGTGGCCTGGGGGTCGGCCAGAAAGTCAAGCATGCTCGACGACTCGTCGTGGGCGTCGAGCGGGGTATCGACCGACAGGTCTCGGGAAGACAGCCGTTGCTGCATCTCGACCACTTCCTCTTCCTTGACGCCCAGATTCTGGGCCAGCAGTTTGGGACCGGGCGAGAAACCCTCGGCTTCGAGCCGCTTTCTTTCCCGTTCCAGGTTAAAGAAAAGCTTGCGCTGGGCCTGGGTTGTTCCGATTTTGACCATCCGCCAGTTGTTCATGACGTACCGGATGATATACGCCCGCACCCACCACACGGCATAGGAGGGGAAGCGCACACCACGGTAGGGATCAAAATTGCGTACCGCTTCCATCAGGCCGACGTTGCCCTCCTGGATCAAGTCGAGCAGGTTGCGAAAGGCCCGCTGGTAGTTGCGGGCGATCATCACGACGAGCCGCAGGTTGGCCGTGACGAGTCGGTAGGCGGCCTGCACATCACCGTACTCCTTGTAGCGGACAGCGAGAGTGTGCTCTTCTTCCGGACTGAGCAGCGGATAGCGCCGAATCTCGGCCATGTACCGGCTCAGCGAATCGGTTGGGACCAGCGCGGTGTCGGTGTCCGGCCCGAGCGGCGGCTCGACCTCGGGCGAGACCGGGGTGTCCGCAGGCGCGGTCTCAGGGTCTTGGGGTGTGCTCGAAGCCGCCCGCCGTGGGGACTCGGCCGGATCGGCTTCGAGCGCCGTCTTGTCAAGCTCGTGGGGCATGGCTGGAGAGCCTGTTCAGGCTGGGGTGGGAGGAGGGACTATTCCGGTTCCTGGTCCGATTCCTGGGGCGTTTTTTTCCAGACCTGTTCGGCCGCGATTTCACGCAGCGCGGTGACAACTTCTTTGTTGTCGGACGACACCAGGGGTAGCGTTCCTTTGAGGAGTTCTTTGGCCCGTTGGGCCGCCACGACGACTAGCTCGAAGCGGTTGGGAATCTTGTGCAGACAGTCTTCGACGGTGATCCGGGCCATGTCTCTTCCTCCTCGAGTGGACACTCAGACGTATGCCCTATTCATAACGAAAAGCGGTTGGGAAAGAAACCTCTCTCGTTCGTCCGGCATGGAGCAGCACCCCAAACCGAACTTGACAAGCCGCTGCCGACACGCTACTTCCGGTCCCCTGAAGAGCCCGACAGCGGCTCGGATCGATCTGGAGAAAGCCATGGGTTTTTGGGAACGTCTGATTGGATCAGACCCGGCGTCCAGCAAAGATGCGCGCAGTCTTGTGTCGGATCTGGTGCTCAGCTGTACCGAAGAGCAGGGGCTCGCCCAACAGCTGCGGGAGCATGCCGAACGGGCTCCCCATCACGCCGGAGCGGACCAACTCCGAGCGGTTGCCGAACAACAGGACCAAGTCGTCCAACTCCTCCAGGATGCCCTGACCGCTCGGGACGAGACGCCCGACGTCGAACCCAAGCCAGTCAAAGGCGGCAAGAATCACTGGGCGCGGGTTGTCCACGATCTTGCCGATAATCAGGCGCTCATGAAACGCTACGGCGAGCTAGTCGCCTACTGGGACCCGGAGGTCCCCGATGCGGTTGCCCTGTTTCAATCTCTGGAGCGGAGCAAGAGCCAGATTGGCGCCGCGCTGCGCGATATCGGCCTGCGCGCCGACCCCCACGCCCTGGATTAGCCGGCTGCCTCGCAGGTTCTCCTCGGCGGCCGGACGGGGACGCCTGCCCCTTACTCCTCTTCATCCCCAATCTGCAAGTCGCTGGAATATCGGCGGGGGGCAAAATGCCCCTGAACGGACGCCGCAGACGGAGGAGTCCAGGCT
>JAAXHF010000026.1 GCA_012271025.1 Deltaproteobacteria bacterium
GGATACAGCGGATGAGCGTCGGAGAGAAAAGCTTCTTTGCGGTGCAGGATGGGCGGGTTGGTCGAGCCGGTGTAATCCCGGTACTGAATCCGAAACGTCTGGAGCGGCACGAGCAGCGAGGCGGCCAGCGCCGGATGCGGGTCGCGCTCAAACTGGGGGTAGGACAGGTAGGAGATCTGTGGTGAGTCGCGGTGGAGCTTGATGATGTTGGCGTCTTCGACCGCGCCGATATAGGCCCGGGCACAGCCTTCGTAGACGCGCAGTATGGCCGGCAGCTGGGATAGGGCCGAAACATGGACGTACAAAGCGCTGGGGGTCAATTTGCCAAGCGCAGCCCGGCAGGCGGTGTCTACCGCAGCTCGATCCCCGGCGGAAAAGAGCAGGCTGTCGGCTTCCTTACAGGCTCGGGTGTAGGTCGAGAAAAACGCCTTGACATCAAGCTGGAGGTCATGAGACAGCTGAGAAAAGCGGGGACGGCCGTCAAAGCGACCCAGGGCCAGATAGATGAGCAAATCCTGGGCGCGTTCTTCCCGGATGCGGCGCCAGCCCTCCTCGCCGGTAACACGCCGGATAATGCCGTAGGCGCGCTTGAGACTGCCGATTTCCCGACACAGGGCGGACGCCTCGGCAAGCTCAGTATCGGTGGGCAGGCGACCGCGCCGGCTGAGAAAAGCGATCAGCGGCGCAAAAAGATCCCGATGGCGCTCAAACAGGAGGTCGCTCTGGCGCTGGCGTGGCGCGGAGGTCTGACGGCGATAGCGCGCCGCGACAAAGGACTGCCGGGCATCCGCGTCGCGGAAGACATAAAAGATGCCCGGTGCCGCTGCCAGGCTGGAAACGCCCAGGACGCCATCGATCCAGGCCCGTAACTCCTGCTGGTCATAATATTTTTGGAAGGTTCCCAGCTGGGTCAGAAAACCGTCTCGATACGGCCGCTGACCCGCAGGCGGAGCCTCCAGGCTGAGACGGGCCGCCACCACCAACACCTGTCGAGTCAGCGCCCAGGCGTTGTGCAGGGCGGCCGCCCGTTCCTAGGGGTCTTCTATGACATTGACGACGTAGCCCAGGTTGACCACATCCGCCCGGCGGCGTTCGGTGTCAGGCGCATAGACCGGGTCCCAGCCCTGACACCGAATGCCACGGCTGGACAGCGCGCGCAGGTCGTCGCCACGGCCGCAGCCGTAGTCAAAGACCGAGGTGTCGGCGTGAATGAGCCCGTTTTCGAGGCTGAGCCGAATCGGACGCGACAGCCCGACCCGACTCAGCGCCGTGCGATGGCGCGCAACAGTCTGAGCGGATGCCGCCCGCTCAGAACGGCGCCTCTTCGTTGGCAAACGCATCGTCATCCAGCACGATGACCCTGACTTCCATGCCTTTGGAGAGCAGCGTCTGCTCGCGCGGTCCGATGATCAGTCCGTGTCCGAGCGACAGCGAACTCAGCACGCCGGAACTCTGGGTGCCGGTCGAGCGGACCGCATACCGCCCGTCGTGCCGGCTGAGCTGGCAGCGGACAAACTCGGTCAGATTCCTGGCAATGGGAATGTCTTCGCTCACGGTGGCCGACACAACGGGTGGGAACAGCCTGGTGTGTCCCAGCATCCGCCGCAGGCTGGGGCGCACATACAGATAAAAACACACCAGGGCCGAAACCGGATTGCCCGGCAGACCGAAGTACGGCCGTTCCTTGAGCAGTCCGAAGGTCAGCGGTTTGCCCGGTCGCTGGGCCACCTGCCAGAACAGACGCTGCATGCCCAGCTCATCCATGGCGGCTTTGACAAAATCAAAATCGCCGACCGACACGCCGCCGGTAGACAGCACGGCATCGTGTCGGACGGCTTCCTGCAGCGCGCTACGGGTTTCGTCCAGCGAGTCGCGGGCAATCTCGAGCGGCACCGGCAGCCCGCCGACGTCCTGCACCGCTGCGGCCAGGGTATAGGCGTTTGAGTTGACGATCTGGCCCGGCCGCAGCGTACCATCGGCCTCGACCAGCTCGTCGCCGGTGCTGAGGATGGCGACCCGGGGACGCTGGCGCACGAGCACGAAACTCCGCCCGACCGAGGCCAGCAGTCCAATATCCGCCGGGCGCAACACCCGCCCTTTTTCTAAAATCAGCTGACCCGGATGGATATCCTCTCCCTTGGCCCGGACATTCGCGCCCAGCTCGTTCGACTTCTGAATCAGGACCCGACCGGCGGTCTCGTGGGTATCCTCGACCCGAATCACCGTGTCTGCGCCGGGCGGCAGCACGGCGCCGGTCATGATCTTGCTGGCTGTGCCGGGTGTGACGGTCTTGTCCGGAACGGCGCCGGCTTGAATGACCTCAAGAACGGACAATTCGGCGGGCGTGTCAGCCTTGGCCTGGCGGATGTCCTGCCAGCGCACGGCATAGCCGTCCATCGCCGAATTATCGAAAGGCGGCACCTCACGATCAGACGGGATGGCTTCGGCCAACACCCGACCGCTCGCCTCAAACAGGCTGACCCGCTCCCCGGCCAAGGGGCTGACGGTCTCAAGAATCTGGCTGACTGCTTCGTGTACGGAGATCATAAGCCGAACTCTATGCGCAGTTGGCCGTCATCGTCAACGTCTCGAAAAGATATCGCTGCTATTATCCTGATGGAGAGCGGTCATCACCGCTATCTTTTACGCCCAGCGCCTGGATCACGATCTCAAGCTGCACGCCGCGTGAGCCTTTGACCAGCACGAGCTGGGGACCGGCGTAGCCCTCAACCGTGTCTCGCACGAAATCCGCAGCCTCGGCCGCTGCCCCAAAAGTCCGGACCGACACCCCTTTGGCCTGGGCTTGGGCGGCGAGAGCCCGGGCTTCGTGTCCGACCGTGATCAGCAGATCCGGCCGGGGGGTGAGGCCGGCCACCACCTCGCCCATTTCCTGGTGGCGGACGGGGCTGAGCGTTCCCAACTCCAGCATATCGCCCAGCACGACGAGCAGCCGCTCGCCCGCAGTCCGAACCTGAGCGGCGGTCAGCAGGGCTTGGCGCACGGAGGCGGGGTTGGCGTTATACGAGTCGTCAAGAATCGTCAGCTCACGCTCGGGCGCGGCAATAACCGCCATTCTGCGCGGGGCACCGTGGGCCGTTTGCAGGGCGTGGCAGACCGCCTCCAGACCAATGCCACACTCGGTGGCCACGGCAATTGCCACCAAGGCGGCCAGGGCAAAGTGACTGCCCAGCAGACCGAGGTGGACCGAGTACGTCCCGACCGGCGCCCGCAACACAAAGCGCGTTCCCCCACGCGAGACCCGGATATCGGCCGCCCGAAAGGTGTTGGTATCCTTTTCACCGAAGGTGACAACCCGACACCTGGCCTGGCGCGCGACGGCCTCCACCAAGGCGGCGTCATCGCCGTTAATGATTGCCAGCCCATTGGCGGGCAGGGTGGTGATCAACTCGGTCTCGGCCGCGATCACACCGGACAGATCGGTCAGCATCTCGGTGTGCTCTTCGGCAATTGAGGTGATGACCCCGATGTGCGGGCGGGCCAGCCGGCCGAGCAGGCTCAGCTCGCCGGGACCGCTGGTGCCCATCTCCAGGATCAGGAGGTCTTCCGCGCCGTCGGCGCGCAGCAGGGTCAGCGGCAGGCCGATCTGGTTGTTCAGATTGCCCAGGGTGGCCAGGCTTGGTTTGTGGGCGGCGCACACCTGGGCCAGCAATTCTTTTGTCGTCGTCTTGCCGTTGCTGCCGGCAATGCCGACGACCCTGGCGGGCAGTCGGGTGCGGTGCCAGGC
>JAAXHF010000071.1 GCA_012271025.1 Deltaproteobacteria bacterium
GAGGCGGTTAATTTCATGGCTACCCACGGGCGAGGTCTGGTGTGTCTGGCCCTGACCGAAGAAAAGATCCGCCAACTCGGCATCCCGATGCTCGGCTCGGGACCGGCGCTGAACCACCAGCGCCTGTTTGGTGCCTCTATCGAAGCCCGTAAAGGCGTCACCACCGGGATCTCCGCCTATGATCGCGCGGTCACGATTACCACCGCGATAAAACCCAAGGCCGGTCCTGACGACATTGTCATGCCCGGCCACGTCCATCCCCTGCTGGCTCGCCGCGGCGGGGTGCTGGCCCGCCCCGGTCTGTCCGAAGGAGCGGTCGATTTGACCCGCCTGAGCCGTTTAGCCCCGGCCGCAACCCTGTGTACGATTCTGGGCGAAGATGGCGACCTGGCCAGCGAGACCGATCTCGAAGCCCTGGCCGATCAATACCAGCTCAAGATCGTCTGCCTGTCCAACCTGATGGCCTATCGCCTGCGGACCGAGTCGCTCGTTCACCGGGTCGCCGAGGCGGATGTCACCAGTCCATTCGGCGGGAAGTTTCATGCCATTGCCTACCGGACCGATATTGACGCGCATGAACATATCGCCCTGGTCAAAGGGAAAATTCATCCGCGCGACCTCGTCTCGGTCCGGGTTCACTCCCAGTGCCTGACCGGTGACGTGTTTGGTTCGGAGCGGTGCGACTGCGGCGAGCAGCTGCGCCAAGCCATGACCGATATTGCCAAAGAGGGTAAAGGCGTTATCCTGTACCTGCACCAAGAGGGCCGGGGCATTGGTCTGGCCAATAAAATCCGGGCCTACGCGCTCCAAGACCAGGGCTTTGATACGGTCGAGGCCAACCTTCACCTCGGGTTTGAAGAAGACTTGCGCGACTATGGGATCGGAGCCCAGATCCTGCACGACCTGCATATTTCGGAGGTGCGTCTGTTGACCAACAACCCGCAAAAAATCAGCGGTCTGGAGGGCTACGGGATCAAGGTGGCAGAACGGCGGGCGATTGAAACCCCACCGCACGAGGGCAATATTCGTTACCTGCGGGTCAAGAAAGAAAAACTGGGCCATCTGTTCAGCGAACTCAAACCCCTGCTGTAACCCGAAAGAGTAGGCGAGTATGGTACGCATTATCCAGGGTAACATGGACGCCAGCGGCCAGCGTTACGGCTTGGTTGTGTCGCAGTTCAACAGTCTGGTGACTGAGCGGCTCCAATCCGGGGCGCTCGATACCCTGTGCCGACACGGCGTCAGCCCCGAGACGATTGATGTCGTGCTCGTACCCGGCGCCTACGATATCCCCCTGTTTGCCAAGAAGCTGGCCGCCAGCGGTCGCTATGACGCGCTCATCTGTCTGGGCGCCGTCATCAAGGGCGAGACGCCGCATTTCGATTATATCGCCGCAGCCATGACCCAGGGGATTAAGGAAATCATGCTCACCCACGGACTGCCGATCACCTTTGGGGTGCTGACGACCGACTCCGTCGAGCAAGCCCTCGACCGGGCCGGCGCCAAACTGGGCAATAAAGGCGCCGAGGCCGCGACCGCAGCAATCGAGATGGTGAATACCTTAAAAGAACTGGGCTGAGTCGCCCGTCCACACCCCGATGCCATCCCACCCCCCACACGGCTCCCGACGGCAGGGCCGAGAGTTCGCCCTGCAAGTCCTGTATCAGCTTGAGATGACCGGGGCCGAGCCGCGCCGGGCCCTGGCCATGTTCTGGCAAAACTTCGCACCCGGAGCGCGCACGCGGGAGTTTACGACCGAGTTGGTGGAAGGAGCGTGGCGGGAACGCGAGCGCCTGGACGGGCTGATCGCCGAGGCAGCGGAACACTGGCGGCTGGGGCGGTTGCCCAAGGTTGACTGGAACTTGCTGCGCCTGGGTGCGTATGAGTTGCTGTGCTATCCCGAGCTGTCGGCCGGGGTGACGATTAACGAGGCGATTGAAATTGCGCGCCGCTATTGCAGCGACGAGGCGCCGACCTTCATCAACGGCGTGCTGGATCGGATCGCCACGCTGGTAGGGAAGAAAGCAGACCGTCATGAGTCAAAGCAACCCTCAGACCGATCAAAGTAAGGGCGGCCGAGCCCGCTATCGGCCCGAAGAGATCGAGCCAAAGTGGCAACGCTTCTGGCTCGACAACAAGACGTTCCGGGCCGACATCGACCCCGACAAGCCCAAGTACTACATCATGGACATGTTTCCCTACCCCAGCGGCTCGGGGCTGCATGTCGGCCACCCGGAGGGCTACACGGCGACCGATATTCTGGCCCGCTACAAGCGGATGCGCGGCTTTAACGTCTTGCATCCGATGGGCTGGGACGCGTTCGGGCTGCCCGCCGAACAGTACGCTATTGAAACCGGAACCCATCCACGAGAGACCACCCAGCGCAATATTGAGACCTTCCGGCGTCAGATTCAGGCTCTCGGCTTCTCGTATGACTGGGACCGTGAGATAGCGACCTGCGATCCGGACTACTACCGCTGGACTCAGTGGATCTTTCTCAAGCTGTACGAACGTGGTCTGGCCTATATCGCCGAAGTGCCCGTCAACTGGTGCCCCGCACTGGGGACGGTGCTGGCCAATGAAGAAGTCGTGGACGGCAAGAGCGAGCGGGGCGGACACGAGGTGATCCGGCGTCCGATGCGGCAGTGGATGTTGCGCATCACCGCCTATGCCGAGCGCCTGTTGGCCGGCCTGGACCAGCTCGACTGGCCGGACAACGTCAAAGAAATGCAGCGGAACTGGATCGGCCGGAGTGAGGGCGCCCGTATCCGCTTCGAGCTGTGCCGACCGGACGGGACGCCGCGCACCGACCTGCCGGCCGGACAGGACGCATTTTTTGACGTCTTTACCACCCGGCCAGACACTTTGTTTGGCGCGACCTACTGTGTCCTGGCGCCGGAACACCCGCTGGTTGAGGCCAGCACGACACCCGACCGACGCGCTGCGGTCGAGGCCTACCGGCGCGAGGCGGCCCGCAAATCAGACCTCGCCCGGACCGATCTGGTCAAGGAAAAAACGGGCGTTGCCACCGGCGCCTATGCGCGCAATCCGGTCAACGGCCAGGCCATTCCGATCTGGATCGCCGACTATGTGCTGATGAGCTATGGGACCGGGGCCATCATGGCGGTTCCGGGCGGCGACCAGCGCGACTGGGAGTTCGCCAGGCGGTTCGATATCCCGATTATTGAGGTCGTCCAGGGCGGCGACATGGACACCGAGGCGTATGTCGGAGACGGCCCGCACGTCAACTCGGGCTTTCTTGACGGCCTGCACATTGCCGACGCCAAGACCAGGATGACCGCCTGGCTGGAGCAGCACGGCCACGGCGCAGGAACGGTGACGTATAAACTGCGTGACTGGCTGTTCAGCCGCCAGCGCTACTGGGGCGAGCCGTTTCCGATCCTGCATGTCGATAATGAGCCCACGCCGCTCGCCCCCCAGGATTTGCCGGTGTTGTTGCCCGAGGTGGAAAGTTTTCGGCCCACCGGTACCGGCGAGCCGCCGCTGGCGGCAGCCCGCCAGTGGGTCGAAACCCAGGACCCCGCCAGCGGCAAACCCGCCCTGCGGGAGACCAACACCATGCCCCAATGGGCGGGCAGCTGTTGGTATTATCTGCGCTATCTTGACCCGCAGAATGCCGACCGCCCGTGCGATCCGGAAAAAGAGCGCTACTGGATGCCGGTTGACCTGTATGTCGGAGGTGTCGAGCACGCGGTGCTGCACCTGCTGTACGCCCGATTCTGGCATCACGTTTTATACGACTGTGGCGTAGTCTCCACCCCCGAGCCCTTCCAGCGCCTGGTCAATCAGGGCATGATTCTGGGCTTCAGCTACCGCTATTACGAGGATGGCGACGGAAAACACTACAGCTACCGGGAGGTCCACAAGCTCGACGCGAACGGGGAAGAGACCTATGGCCTGAGTGCAAATCCAGACATCGGCGTGTCGGTCAAGTATGTGCCGGTCAATGACGTGGTCTGGCGCGAGGAAACCCCGTATCATCCCCACGACCAGCGTATCGAGCTTGAGCCCCAAACGGACAAAATGTCAAAGTCGCGGGGCAATGTCGTCAATCCCGACGACGTGATTGCCGAGTATGGGGCGGATGCCCTGCGCTGCTACGAGATGTTCATGGGCCCCCTGGAGCAGGTCAAACCGTGGAATACCCGCTCAGTCGCCGGAGTCTCGCGTTTCCTGGGTCGGAGCTGGTCTTTGCTGATTGACGAGGCCGGAGCGCTGCGGCCCCAGATCGTGGACCGACCGCTTGACCCGCAGGCGAACCTGACCCGTTTGCTTCACAAAACGATCCAAAAAGTAACGGAAGATATCGAGGGCCTGCGCTTTCATACGGCGCTCAGCACGCTGATGGTCCTGGTCAACGAGGCCCACAAGGCCGAGCAACTGCCCCGACCCCTCGCCGAGCAGCTGGTCTTGCTGCTGTCGCCGTTTGCCCCTCACCTGGCCGAGGAACTCTGGCAGCGGCTCGGCCACAGCGACAGCCTAGCCTATGTCGGCTGGCCGGACTACGACCCGGCCCTGCTCCGTGAGGACACTCGGACGATTCCCGTCCAGATTAACGGCAAGCTGCGGGCAAAAATTGATATCCCGGCTGACGCCGATCAGGCCACCCTGCTGGCCAGAGCGCGGGAACACGAGAAGGTCCAGGAGTATCTTGCCGGCAAAACCCTCCGTCGTGAGATCGTTGTCCCCGGACGGATGGTCAATTTCGTGGTGTCATAAAGTGAAGTCCACGGATGACACTCGGCGCATGAGCCGGCCTGTAGCCTGGCTCGTCATCGTCAGTCTGCTGGGGCTGGCCGGTTGCGGGTATCGCCTGGCGGGCGTTCCCAGCCTGCCCCAGGCGGTGACCACGATCAGCTTTGCCGAGTTTGACAATCACACTCCGGAAGCCGGGGTCGAGAAAGAATTGCGCTGGGCCTTTGAGAGGGAATTTCGCATCTACGGCGGGCTGCGAGTGTCCGACCGCGGCGAGGGTATTCTGCACGTCAGCCTGAACGAGATTTCTTTTCGACCGCAGACCTTTGATCGCCGCGACCAGGTCTTGGAGTACCAGGCGGCCCTGAGCTTTGACATGCGGCTCACCCACCGGGATAGCGGCGAGGTCTTGTGGCAGGCGGAGAATATTCGGGTGGTCGAAGACAGCAGCGCGGTGCCCCAGGTGGCGGTGACGACAAGCCCGGATTTTCTGCGGGGGACGCTCGACCCCCGGGATCTGTCGGGCTTCACCGACATCCAGTTTTCGGAAACCCAACGCCGGCTGTCCTTGGAGCGTCTTCTCAGAGAAGCCGCCCAGGAGGCGTATTTTCGTTTGGGAGACAGTTTTTAGGCGAGACGCGCGCCTCGTCTATGACTCGGGAGGCGCGTGGCGGCGGACTCCCGCAAAGGGTGAACGATAGCCTCTTCCTGACGCGGTGGTCATCATCGTTTAGCTTCGGACCATTTTCGACAGCCGGGCAATCCGCCGGGCGGCGGTATTGGGGTGCAGAATTCCCTTTCTGCCCGCTTTATGAAGCGCGCTCATCGCGTCGCGCAGCTGAGTGTCAACCGCACCCGGATCGTCGGCTTCAAGGGCGCTCGTGACTCTCTTCATGACGGTCTTGACCCGTGATTTGGCGGCGTGATTCCGAATACGGCGGGCTTCACTCTGGATAAATCGTTTTTTCTCGGCAAAAGGCACAGGACGCTCTCCTTTCCGTATGCAGCGGGCACTTCCTATCATGGACTACGCCGGCGAGCAATGTCAGCCGCACGCTGAGGGCCGTCCACGCCGCAGCCGGCCCGCCCAGAGGTGGTGGTGAGAGAGGAGAGCAGGATAGTCCGGGCTGCGGGCCAGATCGGTGTCCTGACCCTGCTCAGCCGAGTGACAGGGCTAGTCCGCGACATGCTCATCGCCGGCCTGTTCGGAGCCAGTTCGGCCACCGATGCCTTTTTTGTCGCCTTTCGCATCCCCAATCTGTTACGTCGCCTGGTCGGCGAAGGGGCCAGCAACGCCGCCATCATCCCGGTTGTCACCGAGTATGTGGTCCATCACTCCGGGGCCGAAACCCAAGCCATGCTGCGCGCCGTGTTCGGGGTTACGAGCGGGATCTTGCTGCTGCTGACCGGACTCGGGATTGTGTGTGCCGCCCCCCTGGTGCGGCTTTTTGCGCCGGGCTTTGACCCGGACACGTTGGTCCTCGCAGTTGCCCTGACCGAGCTCACCTTTGCCTATCTGTTCTGGGTCGGGCTGCTCGCCCTGGCGACCGGTGTGTGCCACGCCCGGCGGCATTTCAGCGCCCCGGCCTTTGCCCCGGTGCTGTTGAATACGGCCATCATCGGCTGCGCCTTGGGAGTCTCGCGCTTCCTGGCCGAACCGATCTTCAGCCTGGCCTATGGCGTCGTGCTCGGCGGCGTGCTGCAAGTCGCCTGGCAGGTCCCGACCCTGGGCCGTTTGGGGCTGCTGGTCCGTCCCCAGTGGCGGCCACGGCATCCGGCTGTGGTGCGGGTCGGCGGCCTGCTGGTTCCGGTCGTATTCGGAGCGGCGGTCTATCAGTTCGGTCTGGTGGTGAATACTGTCCTGGCGTCTCTCCTCGGTGCCGGTGGCGTCTCCGCGCTGTGGTATGCCAGCCGGCTGTTCGAGTTTCCCCAGGGGATTCTTGTGGCCGCCCTGGCCAGCGCGACATTGCCG
>JAAXHF010000218.1 GCA_012271025.1 Deltaproteobacteria bacterium
CTGCCTTGAAGACGCCGGGGTCAAGCAGGTGGCCTTTATCCCGCCGACAAATGGCTACGCCGAGTTTGTTACAGAGTTCAGTCGGCAGGTCATCGCCCGTTTTTGACGCGATTCAGCCCGATAAGAGGCGTGCCGCGCCAGCGCATTTTTTGGAGCATAGAGTACGATGGCTTCCTTAACGCTAAAAGATATTCCCGCCGACTTGCTAGGTCGTCTGCGCCAACAAGCGGCACGGGAGCGCCGCAGTCTCAATCAACAGATCCTGTGTCTCTTGGAAAATGCCGTAGCTGGAGGACGGCAAGACACTGTTGGTCAGCTCCGCGCCGAGATTGAAGCCCAATTCAAGGTCTGGGAAACACTCGGAGACACATGGGGGGCTGAAGACGCCGAAGAAGAGGTCGCACAGATATACGCTGCCCGTTCAACAGGCCGGAAGGTTGATCTGTGAGAATTCTCGACACGGATGTCTGTATTGAAATCCTCAGAGGCAATGTACGCGTTCTTAACCGTCGCCGGAACACTCTTGACCGCGTAGCGACAACGTGGATCACCGCGGCTGAGCTGTATTATGGGGCGGCCAAATCGCGTCACCCGCAGTCCAAGACCGAGGGAGTACGGGCCTTCCTGGGAACGCTACCGGTTTTCGGATTCGACGAACAAAGCGTCCGCCACTTCGGGCGCATCAAAGCAAGCTTGGAGCGAGCCGGTCAAGGACTGACCGATGCCGACCTCTTCATTGGTTCAATCTGCCTTGCCCGTGGGGCGATTTTGGTGACAGGGAATATTCGTCACTACCATCGTATTGAGGGACTTCTCATCGAAGACTGGATTCGTGGCTAAGTCTCATGCCGAATACCAAGCTCCTGAAGCGTATGACTTAGCCCTGAAACGTCGGCAACACGTCTTGGCCGAACAGCTTTTTTCATTGTTCAAGCCGAATACTCCTCAATAGGCGTCACATGAATGGTAGCGGACTGCTGTCGGGTTTGCCAAAGATCGTAGGTGTTCTGCAGTCTGAGCCAGTGCGCGGCATTCGGCTTGCCGAACGTCATTTCAAGCCGTAACGCATCTGCGGGGTGACCGTGCCACGTCCGTTGAGTACCTTGGAGAGCGTTTTCCGGCTCACCTCCAGATGTCTGGCCGCGTCGGTGACAGACAACCCTAAAGGCTCAATGACCAGCTCCTTGAGAATCTCGCCCGGATGGGCCGGGTTATACATGCTCATCGCGCCGCCTCCGAAGCGTATGGCTTAGCCGTGAAACGTCGGCAGCACCTCTTGACCGAACAGCCGCAGGCAGTCCAGCACCCGCTCACGCTCGGGGCCGCCCGGCAGCCGAAAACGCATGATGACATAATCGACATCGTACTCCTGTCGGTAGCGTTCGAGCTGCTCAATGCAGTCTTGGGGCGTACCGGCGACGGCGTGTTGAAAGCACGTGCCGACGGTGAAATCGGACTCGGACCGGAAGTCCGGATGGTGATTGAGAATGCCGTGACGGAAGTAAAAGAGCGTCTCATCGACGTAGATCTGACCAAAGGTTTTTTCCGCCTCGGCCCGGCTTGAGGCGACCCAGCCGTCGCGCATCAAGACGACCTGGGCGCGATGGCCGGCCTTGTCCGCAGCCTCCCGATACATGCCGACCCGATCCTTCCAGGTGTCTTTCTCAATCGGAAAGGGGTCCGAACACCAGGCGTCGCCGCTCCGCCCGGCGCGCCGAGTGGTGTAGGGGAACATGCCGCCCAGCCACAGCTCGGGATACGGCTCTTGCAGGGGCTTGGGCGTCACCCGGACGCGGTCATACTTGAACACCTGGCCGTGGTAGGAGAAGTATTCCTGACTCCAGGCCAGCTTCAGGATATCGAGTCCCTCCTCAAAACGACGCCGGCCACCCTGCATCGGAATGGCAAAGGCGTTGTGGTAATCCGGGTGGTAGCCCGAGGCCAGCCCGCAGATCAGCCGGCCGCCGGACATCAGATCGATCAGGGCCATTTGTTCGGCAATGTGGACCGGGTCGTACAGCGGCAGGATGAGCACGTAGGTCCCCAGACGAATCCGTGTCGTGCGCGCCGCCAGGCCGCTCAGCAGAACAATTGGTGAAGGAAACAGGCACTCGGTGCGCGTATGCCGCTCGGGCACGACCAGCGAATCAAAGCCGACCTGTTCGGCGACTTCGGCTTCCCGCCACAGGTGATTGATGAACGCCCGGGCCTGCGCGCTGTTGGGCAGGGGCATGTTGTACGGGCCGGCATGGGTATCGAGCAGATAACCGATTTTCATAACACCACGGTCCCGGGCGAATATTCTGGGCGCGTTCCTACTCGACCTGACCCAGGTAGCGGCGCAGGACGTACAGCCCGTCGGGCGTATACGGCGCGGTCTGGGCGTGACGCAGGGTGTCGTCCGGCGTCAGCAGGATGACGCTCTCGACCTCCTCTTCCTGCAGTCGCAACTCCCCGTCGTAGACGCAGGTGAAGGCGCCGCCCCAGACATGGTTGTGCTCATCCTCGAAGTAGAACTCGAACAGCTTGGTCAGGGGCACGTCCCGAATGCCCAGCTCCTCTTCCAGCTCACGCGCCGCCCCGTGTTCGTAGCTCTCGCCGGCCAGCACGACCCCGCCGGTGGCCAGGTCGTAGTAGCCCGGAAAGACATCTTTGGTCGGCGTCCGCTTCTGGACGTACAGCTGCCCCTGAGAGTTGAAGACCAGGATGTAGGTGCTGCGGTGCGGCAGCCGCTTGGCCCGCATTTCGCTGCGCGGCGCAGCCCCGACTACCCGGTTGCGCTCATCCACAATACCGACGATTTCGTCCACGACCGCCATGCCAGCGGCACGATACTGGGGCGCTGTGGGCGTGTCAAGCGAGCATTGCGCCGGGCCGGGCAGACGCGTTACAAAAGCGGACGACGATACCCGCTGTGAGGATTCCAGCATGCCGAACGCCCTCGCCATTTTTGCCAAAGCGCCGGTCGCCGGTCAGGTCAAAACCCGACTGTGTCCACCCCTCACGCCCGAACAGGCCGCCGACTTGTGCCGGTGTTTTTTACTCGACACCGTCGAGCGGATGTGTGGGCTGGACGCGGTCCAGGTGTTCCTGGCCATTACCCCGGCCGACAGCCAGCCGCTCTTTCGGAGCCTGCTTCCCTTTTCGGTTCGCTACCAGCCGCAGCGCGGCGTCTCGCTCGGCGAGCGCCAGATGAATACGCTGCACGACCTGCTGGCGGCCGGCTTTTCGCGGGCCGTCCTCATCGGCAGTGATATTCCGAGCCTGCCCGCAGCCCACGTGCAGGCCGCCTTCCGCAGGCTCGAAGACCCCGGCTGTGACGCGGTGTTCGGCCCCAGCCGCGACGGCGGCTACTACCTGGTCGGCGTCCGGGAAGTCCACCGTCCGTTGTTTGAAAACATTGCGTGGAGTACCCCACAAGTGTTACAGCAGACCCTGGAACAGGCGCGCAGGCATGGCTACGCCGTGGCCCTGGTCCCGTCCTGGTACGATGTGGATACGCCCCAGGATTTGCTCCGCTTGGCGAGCGAGACACGCGGGCGGGAGGGCGAGCAGGACGATGCGCCGAGAACCCGGCAGGCCCTGGCGCGTCTGGGATTTGACGGCGGGCAATGAGCTGGCCGAGAAGAGAGTCAGCGTAAGGAGGGACAACTATGGCGGGCTGTTTGGACGGCATCAAGGTTCTGGATATGGGGCGCTACCAGGCCGGACCGCGCTGCGCGATGATTCTGAGCGATCTGGGCGCGGAGGTGGTCAAGCTCGAGGCGCCGGGCGGGGATGAATCGCGCGGTATCGGCAAGGTCTACTGGTCGGTCTACAACCGGGGCAAAAAGAGTATTACCCTCAACGTCCGCAGCGAAAAGGGGATTGCCCTGATCAAGGAACTCGTGCCCAAGTTCGACATGCTGTTGCAGAACTTCCGGCCCGGTGTGATGGCGGCCATGGGCCTGGGCTATGACACGCTCAAACAGCTGAATCCGGGCCTGATCCTGATCAACGTGTCCGGCTTTGGCCAGGAGGGGCCGTACAAGCATCGGCCCGCCTATGACCCGATCGGCCAGGCCATGTCCGGGCTGATGAGCTTTACCGGCTTTCCCGACGGTCCGCCGGTGATGACCAACTCGCCCATCATCGACCGCATTACGGCTCTGCACGCCACGATCGGCGCGCTGGGAGCCCTGCACCGCCGCGATGTGACCGGCCAGGGTCAGGCGCTTGACGTGTGCCTGCTGGATACGGGCTATACGCTGATGGAGATTCCGATTGCCAACTACCTGTTGAGCGGCAAACAGCCCCAGCGCAACGGCAACAGCCCGGGCGGGATCTCACCGTGCAACGCCTATCAGGCCACGGACGGCTGGATTTATATTCTGGCCGTGCCCCAGGACATGTTCGGCCGTTTCTGCAAGGGCGTGGGACGCGAGGATTTGCTGGCCGACGAGCGGTTCTCCAGCATTGCCGGGCGGGGCAAGCACGCCAAGGAGATCGACGGTCTGGTCGCCGAGTGGGTCAAGGCGCGGACCGTGGCCGAGGTCAGCGCCGTCCTGGAGCAGGCCGAGGTGCCCTTTGCGCCGGTCCACTCCATTGCCCAGGCGGCCAAAGATCCCCACCTGTGGGAGCGCCAGATGCTGGTCGAAATCGAGGACCAGGGCGAGACGACCTATGTCCCCGGCCTGACCGTCAAATACTCCGATACGCCCGGGGCTATCGGGACGATTCCACAGCCCGGCGATCATAACCAAGAGGTCTACTGTGGACTGCTGGGCTATACGCCCGACGATCTGGCCGACTGGCGAGAGGCCGGGGTGATATAGCCCCGCTCACCTCACACGTTCCCGGGAGGAGTGATTCCCATGTCCACGCTATTCAGACTCGTCTCCATCCTGTGTCTGATCAACGCGGTCGCCGTCCTCTTCTTCAACACCTACTTCCCGCTCAACCCGGCCGGTGTCCAGCCTCTATGGGACTATGTGGTTGACCCGCTGACGCTGATCGTCCTCGTCCTGGTGGTCGGCCTCAACGTCCGCGCCTCGCTGCAGACCACTGGTGCGGAACCGGCCAGGAGCCAAGGACCGGTCGATCTGTTCACCATGGTCACCGCCTTTGTCGGCATCATCTACCTGCATAACTACGTGCTCAAGTTCTCGGATCATTTTGAGGCCAGCGCCACCATTTGGAATCTCTTTGCCCCGGCCGTGATCGTCATCACGGGTGTTTCGGCCATCAGCTTCTGGCGGCGGGCCGACAGAGCCTGAGGCCCGCCCGGAAATCCCCCTCAGTCCTTCTGTGGCGAAGAGATGCCTTGTAGGGGCGGGTTTCAAACCCGTCCCTGGCGCTCTTTGCCGGGGCCGGATGGAGCACGTAGCGTCAGCAGGGCAATCTCGGGAGCAATCCCCAGGCGCATCGGATAGCCGTAGAAACCGACACAGCGGGTGACGAACATGCGCATGTCTCCCCGCCGAAAAATCCCCTGATCCGGGATGCCGAGCAGTCCGATCACCGACACCAGGGTGTCCTGGCCCAGGGGTATGCCGATATGCCCGCCGTGGGTGTGACCGGACAGCACCAGGTCGGCGCAGTTGTCCGGCAGCAGCTCAAAGCCGCGCGGGTCATGGTTGAGCAGGAGGCGGGGAGCCTGGGACTGCCAGGCGCGCAGAATCTCGGCGTAGCGCTCGGCCGGGCTGCCGGGCCGGCGCAGGAAGTAGTCCAGCCCCACGACTTCCAGCTCATGGCCGTCAATCGACAGGCTGACCAGGGCGTTGCGCAGGGTGCGCACCCCGGCCTGGTCGAGCAGCGAGACGAGGCGGGTCGGGTTGTCAAAATCGTGGTTGCCCAGACACGCCCACTGTCCATACGGGGCCTGAATGCGCGCCAGAGCTTCGTATAAGGGGGTATCGAAGTCGCCGACCCGGTGGGTCAGAAAATCGCCGGTATGGAGTATGACATCGGCTTTGGCGCGATTGGTCAGCTCGGCCATGTGCAGGAGCCGCCGCCGGTTCATATAGCCCCCGACATGGATGTCGGATAAGTGCGCCACGCGCAGGCCGTCCAGTTCGCGTGGCCAGTGGGGCAGGGCCAGTTCGCGCTCTTCGAGCTGCAAGTCGTACGAGGTCTTGATCCCTGACGCCGAGAACATGAACGGTGTGGCCACACCCAATGCGCCGGCCTGGCGAAGAAAGCGACGGCGCTGGGGCGAGACCACGCTGTCGGCAGCCGGCTCGGCGGCCTGCACGAGACGTTTCAGACCGCGCAGGCCGAGCGCCCACAGGTCCAGGCCCATATAGCCGAAGAACAGCAGGAGATAGGCGCTGTACCAGATCGCGCCGACCCAGGCCATCCCGGGCGCGTGGAGCAGCGGCAGCTCATCACTCCAGCGGCCGGTCAGAAACTGGGCGGCCAGAATCAGGTCGCACGCCAGCCCGAGCCAGACTGTGGACCGAAAGAGTCCGCTGGAGGAGCCCAGGGCCTGCTCAAGGGCGGCGTGGAGCCGCAGCCGGGCGTACGAGAAGGGGGCAAAACCGATGGGCACGAACGCGGTGAAAAACAGCGCCCGGCGGTAGAAGAGGAGGCTCGTCGCCAGGATGCCCAGGGTCACGAACAGGATCAGAACGTACTGCCAGCGGCGAAGCCGGCGGTAGCTGGTTGAGGCGTGTGTCATGGCTGTTTCATCGCCCGACCGCGCGACGCGCCGGAGCGGAAGCCGTGCCGACCGGTTAGGCCGACCAGTTGTCGAGATCGAAACCGTCCGGCAGGGGAGCAAAGAACACGCTGGCCGGCCCGCCGACGGTCCGTGTGGTATGGCC
>JAAXHF010000148.1 GCA_012271025.1 Deltaproteobacteria bacterium
GGCGAGACGGGCTGGTTGAGAATCAGTTTTTCAAGCTCGTTGAGCAGGACGACCAGAGGCTTCAGGGTGACCGGGGTATAGCCGAAAATATAGCTGCGCCCGGTGATACCCTGATGGGTTTCCAGGTCAAGCAGGACGAGCGGGGCAATGCTGACCTGCCCACCGCCGGTCAGCAGCGGACGCGGCATCGGCACCTCGACCGCCCGGGCGCGCAGGCTGCGAATCGTACACGTGTCAGCCGTCATTATTCCTCCTCCACCGGCCGGGCGATCCACTTCGGATTGCTGATGACGAGCTTGTCGTGCGTCGTTTGCCGCAGGTGGGCCAGCACCTGCTCGCGGTACGGCCCGCCGTCGGCCTCGCCGGTGCGGATACGTGCGCACAGCTCGGCGGTCCGCTGCCAGATCGCGTCTTGCAGCGCTGCCTGCCGTGCCGGTCGCGCGGCGGTCGCCAGCAGCCCGTCCAGGCGCTGCCACTCGGCGACCGCCTGGTCTTCGGCGTGTTCCAGCTCGCGCATGACGATGCGCAGCACGTTAGCCGCCACCCGGCCGTAGAACTGGCGCGAGCCGGACAGATTCGGCACCACCTCCTGGTCGAGCAGACGGGTGACCGCGCTCAGCAGTTCGGGGACGGTTGGACGATCTTGCATTAGTCCTCCATCAGGTGCAGCAGCTCCCACTCGGTCTCGGCCGTCCGCCGCCCGATGGCCGCCAGTTCAACGCTGGGATTGAGGCCGTCCAGATACGGCTGGGTCATGTTCAGGCAGATCACGCCCCAGCGCAGGTTGCCAAAAATCTCCCAAAATTTGAGGCGTTGCTGGTCGAGCGACCAGCCGCCGGCCTCTGCATAGGCGCGCTGGAATACCCGCCGCGTTCCGACCCCGCCGACCGGCAGATGATCGTTGCCAAAACGCCACGAGCGCACGCAGATCCAGCCCAGATCCTCCATCGGGTCGCCGATATGGGCCAGCTCCCAGTCCAGGACCGAGCGGACGCCTTCCGGACCGAACATGATGTTGCCCATCCGGTAATCGCCGTGGACAAAGACCCGCTCGATCTCCTGGGGCAGATGCTGGCGCAGCCAGCGAAACGCCAGCTCAAAAACCGGGTGGGGTTCGCGGGCCATGGTCTTGTACTTCTCCTCGTAACGGGCGATCTCTTCTTCGGCGGCAGTATTCGTCCCCTGCGGCGCGGGCAGGTCGCTCAGGCCGTGCTTGTCCACCGGCACCCGGTGAATGCGGGCCAGGATCGTGCCCAGTTCGGCCGCCACGACCTGGCGAGCCTGGGCGTACTGGGCGTCGCGGAACAAACGCCGAGGCAGGGTTTCGCCCTCAATCCGCTCCATGATGAAAAACGGCATGCCCAGGCTGTCATCGCCCACAAAATACGGCTTGGGAGCCAAGACCCCCTCGGCGTGGGCTGCGGTAATGACCCGATATTCCAGGCTGCGGTCCATGAAACCCTGCGGCCCCTCCTGGGGGTCGCCGCGAATGATCAGCGGCAGCGTCTCGGTCTGTCCGTCGGCTTTTTCAACCTCGACGTCGAACGACCAGGTCTGGCGTGACGCCCCGCCGGTCAGCAGCCGCAGGTCTGTGACCTCAAGCTGGGTGACCGCCTGGTGCTGCTGCTCAGGAAAGGCGCGGAGCAGAAAAGCGGTCAGGACCGGGGCCAGTTCCTGGGAGGTCGGATAGGTGGTGCCACGACTCATTACACACGCCTCATGTTCGTTCCCCGGCCCCGTCCGTCTCGTCGGGTTCGTCAGGCCGGTTGTGTTGCCAGCCTCTTCCTAAATCGGACACCCGTGTGCCGTCAAGGTGGCCTCTCCCAATTCAAGACCGAATCTGCTATCAGGAGAGACGCAATCCCACTATCCGGAAAAGGAGCGGCGTGTATGAACTTTGGGTATTTTACTGAGCGGCCGTATCGCTGGGTTGACGAAGACGAGGTGCTGAACCACGAGGGGTTCTTCGCCCTCCCGAACGAGCGTTTTGACCGGGACAAAGCGGCGGATGACTACAACTACTTTCTCGACGAATACTGCTACGCAGAAGAGATGGGCTTTGATTCGCTGATGCTCAACGAGCACCACGGCAACCCGTTCTGCATGGGCAGCGTGATGAACGTCGAGGCGTCCATCCTGGCCCGGATTACCAACACGGCCAAGATCGTGCTGATCGGCAACCCCCTGCCGGTCATCAAGCATCCGCTGCGCATGGCCGAGGAACTGGCCGAGAT
>JAAXHF010000102.1 GCA_012271025.1 Deltaproteobacteria bacterium
CATCTGCTGCTCGACGAGCTTTTCAGCGTGGACCTGTTGAATTCGCGCCTCAAAAGCTCATTCGGGACGGCGCTCAAAATCGCCGATTTTCACAACGCGCGGACCTCCCTGTTGATGACGGCTGCGGCGCTGCTCGCGTTCTTTTCAACTCCAAGCGCCCAGCCTTTCCTGGACTGGGTCACGAACAAACAAACCTATCTCAATATTGCCGATCGATTTCTCCCCGAAGCGCTGTGGTTTGTGCTCTAGGGGGATTGGGGGGTGGGGATTAGTAAATTCATTCCCTAATCCACAGAGCCTTCTCCCTCCTCTTGACCCGATCTGGACAGCAGGCCATAAAGAGCGAACGTGTCCTTATCTACAGCGAATAAAGCCGGACACGTTCACTCTTTTCATGCTCCGACCTGTTTCCACGAGAGGGTAGAAACCGATTCTATGCGAGGACTTGCATGTTAGGGCGGCTTGGGGCGGTGTGGGGAATTGGCGGTGTTATCCTCCTACTGGTCTATTCCATCGCCCGACTCTCTGTCATTACGCTGGACGCCTTTCACTACGAGTTTTCCTGGTATCACTGGTTGGCGCTCGGCCTGAACGTCGTCTGGATGGCCTACTCGGAGGGCTATTACGGCTTTCAGTGCGGCTTTGCGCCGCGGGTCGCGGCCCGCGCAAAATATCTGGCTGTCCACCCGAGTCCGTTGTGTGCATTGTTGGCGCCTGTCTTTTGTATGGGCTATTTCTCCATTCACCGGCCCCGACAAATCTTCGTCTTCGTTCTCACCGCCATGATCGTCGCCTTTGTCCTGGTCATACCCTATTTGGCTCAGCCGTGGCGCGGCATTGTCGATGCCGGCGTGGTCGTCGGCCTGCTCTGGGGGTTGATCACCATTGTGGTGTTTGCCCTCCAGGCCTTTACGTCCGACAACTTTTCGTATTCGCCCGAGGTACCGGGTTATACACCGGAGTAGCGACCTGCGCTGTCTCAAAGAGTAAACGTGTCCAGCTTTTGACACGTTCGTCTTGTACTGACTCCCCCTTGCGTCAAGTGTCCGTCGCTTGACAGTGCCGGACGGCTTCAGGCAAAACCAGAACTGGAAACCATACCGTACCGAGGAGACGACTCATGTCAGGACCGTTGGCTGGTTATCGCGTTATTGACGTCACCCAGATGTTGTCAGGCCCCATGGCCACCATGATGCTGGGCGACCAGGGGGCGGATGTCATCAAGGTCGAACCGCCGGAAACGGGCGACCTGACCCGCGCCCTTGGTGGCAAGTCGCGGCCCATCTCTCCGTTTTTTTCCACTCTGAATCGGAATAAACGCTCGGTAGTCCTGAATCTGAAAGACGAAAAGGGCGTCGGCCTGCTCAAAGACCTCGTCGCCGGTGCCGATGTGTTTGTCCAGAATTTCCGACCCGGCATAGCCGAGCGGATGGGGGTCGGTGAGGATGTCCTGCGCAAGGTGAAACCGGACCTCATCTATGTATCCATCAGCGGCTTTGGCGAAAAAGGACCGTATGTCGGCAAGCGCGTGTACGATCCGGTCATCCAGGCGCTATCCGGTCTGGCCGATATTCAGGCCGACCCGGACACTGGCCGGCCGCGCATGATGCGGCTCATCATTCCCGACAAGGTCACGGCCCTGACCGCGGCCCAGGCTATTACCGCCGCCCTCCTGGCCCGGGAACGGACCGGGGAGGGGCAGCATGTCCGGCTCGCCATGCTGGATGCGGTGGTCTCTTTTCTGTGGCACGAGGGCATGACGCAGTACACCTTCATGGGCTCGGACATCGGCCCGGCCCGGCCGGCTGATACGCGGGATATGGTCTTCGAGACCGCGGATGGTTATATCACCGCGGCGGCGGTCTCGGACAAGGAATGGCAGGGCATGACGCGCGCCCTGGAGCGGCCCGAATGGCTGGAAGACGCCCGGTTCAGCACGCCTGCCGGGCGGGTCAAATATGCCGATGTGCGCTTGGATATGACGGCTGAGGTCTTGAAAGAAAGAAACTCGGCCGAGTGGCTGGACCGCCTCGATGCCGAGCAGGTGCCGTGTGCGCCGGTCAACCGCAAGGCCGACGTCTTGACCGACCCGCAGGTTGCGGCCAACAAGCTGATTGTTGAATCCGATCATCCGCACGCCGGCCATATGCGCCAGGCCAGGCCGGCTGCGCGGTTCGAGGGCACACCCGCGGAACTCCTGCGTCAGCCGGCCCCGCTGCTGGGCGAGCAGACCGACACGATTCTGACCGAACTGGGCCTGTCTGCGGACACCCTGGCCGAATTGCGCGAGGCCGGCACGATTGCCTGAGGCCGAGTCGATATATCGGTCGCCTGAGGCCGGTCTCGCTAGAAGCAGTTCTCCTTAAGCTGAACGCCGCAAGCGGCCGGCCCTCCGGAGCAGGATCAGCAGCACGACCCAGAACACCTGGGCGCCAATAGCCGCAGCCCACAGAAACCAGGCCAGTTTGCCGACAAGGACACACAGCAGCACGAGCAGAGAATAGTCGCGGCTGGTCAGTCCGGCGACCATTTTTTCAATCCAGGCATCTTCCCAGCCACCACGCGCCCGGCCGGCGTCTTCGGTTTTCTCGGCGCGGGTCACCAATGGGAAGGAGATGAACGCGGCCGCGGCCAGCAGGCCGCCGAGCAGCGGGGCAGCGGCCAGCCCGTCCTGTTTCCAGACCGCCACCCCGACCCCGAGAAAGATGGCAATGTGGACCACCGTATCCAGGGTGATGTCGAGCCACTTTCCCAGCGGCGATTCCAGCATTTTGACGCGGGCTACCTCGCCGTCCACGCAGTCAAGGACGGTCGAGAACTGAAGCAACAGCGCCCCAAGCACCGACCCGCCATAACTGCCAAGCAGAAAACAGCCTGCGCCCAGCAGTCCGGTCAGAAATGAGAGAATGGTAATCTGATTGGGCGTCAGCGGGGTGCGGAGGAAAAGGCGGGTAAGCAGCCGGGAGTACCTGCGGTTAAGATAGGTATCAACCAGACCGTCGCGCGGATTTTCCAAGGTGAGCAGAAATGCCTTCTCAACCGCACCACAGTCGTCCTGTTGGGTCAAACGATACAAGAAGTGCTGACCGGGAGACCGCACCGGAAGCTGTTCGATCTGCTCTGCCGGCAGGCTGCCCTCCTGTGTCCAGGTTGCTACCAGGGACGAGATCTGCGCCAGCGGGACAACCGCCAGGCTTGCATCATTAGCTCCGTCGCGCACCTGCCAGCCGTCTTCGCCTTCTCGTCCTACGTCCAGAACCAAGGCTGGCCGGAAAAGTGTCTCGCATGAGAAAACCAGACAGTACCCGGTGTCGGAAGGGAGATCCGCCGGCAGTGGACTGCGCGGCGTGACCCATACTACGTCGGCGGTAAGTCGTGGGTCATTCGCCAGCGAGTTTTGTAGCGCTTCTACCTCTTCATTTTTGGCCAATACATAGCAGACTTGTACACCCGCTCGCTGGGCGGTCAGCAGCGCCCGTTTCAGCAGCGAGAGCCCGCCAAAACGTGTCAGTGGAGAAGGGGCGCCCTCTCTTCCGGTTGAGATCACAGCAGTATGAACCATACGTGCCCCAAACCGATACATTCGGCTGCCGCTGCTGGCAAGCAGGGCCGAGAGCACCCTTGATTGCCTCTGCCGACTTGAACGCCTAGGATGCACTCAGAATGAGGATGGAACGATCTCATATGAAGCACTGGT
>JAAXHF010000313.1:0-314 GCA_012271025.1 Deltaproteobacteria bacterium
CGACGACAGCAGGTCGTTGTCAGCGACGCGGTCGCGCCGGCTTATCGCCAGGTCATTGCGACCTATTGCCAGGCCCAGGGCATCGCCATCGACATCGTGCCGACCGTGGATATCGGCGCCAGCGTCACCGAAGCCACCGCCGGCGTGGTTGCCCAGTATCCCAACTTCTACGGCGGGCTCGACGACCTCGCCGGACTGGCCGCTACCGCCCACGACGATGGAGCCTTGCTGGTGGTGTCTGCCGACCCGCTGGCCATGGGCATGCTCAGGCCGCCGGGCGAATTCGGCGCCGACATCGTGACCGGAGAAGGTCA
>JAAXHF010000313.1:529-1095 GCA_012271025.1 Deltaproteobacteria bacterium
TGACCCTGCAGACCCGCGAGCAGCACATCCGGCGGGAGCGGGCCACGTCCAACATCTGCACCAATGAGGCCCTGTACGCCCTGGCGTCGACTATCTACCTGGCGGCGATGGGTCGGCAAGGCCTGCGCCAGGTGGCGGAGCTCTGCTATCACAAGGCGCACTATGCGGCCTCGGCCATCGCCAGTCTGGATGAATATTCTTTGCCGCAGTCCGGTCCGTTCTTCCAGGAGTTCGTCGTCAGCTGTCCCGAATCCCCGGGAAAGATCAACCGCCGGCTCATGGAGCGCCACAACATTCTGGGCGGTCTCGATGTGAGTGACCGTTTCGAAAACGGCATGCTGCTATGCGTCACCGAGATGAACACTCGGGCGGACATCGACTCCCTGGTGAGCGCCCTGGCGGAAACTGGTCAATGATGCGGCTCGCCGCGTCAGGCCAGGGCTTCGCAGTAGCCGAACGTATCGGAGAAACTCGAAAATGTTGAACAAAGGCGGGAATCGAGATACCACCAGCCTGCTGATGGACCGCAGTGTGTCGGGGAGGGTCGGGGTAGTTACCCCGGGCCT
>JAAXHF010000612.1 GCA_012271025.1 Deltaproteobacteria bacterium
CGCCCTGCTCGGAGCGGATCATCCCCCGCCCCCGCGCAAACCAGGCCACCCGCCCCCGCCCGTGGCCGACCGCCCGCCACGGCTTGGCCGTGTGTCCGGCCCAGTACGCGGCCGGGATACGCACCGCCCTGACCTCCGGGCTATCCCAGGCCGCGTGCCCATAGTCGACCAGTTGGGCCTTGAGAGCCCGGATATCGCCCCGCAATTCTTCCACGCTCGGCCGACCGGCCAGCCACCAGCCGGTGTAGACGCTGTGGATGGTCAGGTCTGGAGCCAGACACACGGTATGCGGGATGGCGACCTCGGGATACTCACCATCGGTGTTATCGACGATACCCAGCCGGCGAATCGCCCGCCGCTCATGGTCGCACAGAAAGGGAAAGCGAGCGCCCAGACCCGCCCGGTAGGCGGCGGCAACCGGCGGCGGGTCGGTGCTGAGCGCCGCCAGGCCGGTCTGGTTGAGTTCGACCTCGGGGTAAAACGACACCAGCTGACCCAGCTGGAGACGATCTCGGGGACAGAAAAAGCCGCGATACACCACCACGATCAGCGGTCGGCCGTGGGCAAAGCCGAGCCGCCGGTCAAACTCGTCCGGGGCGGTCAGCTGCGACAGGCTGAGGAGCCGGCCGGTGTGGTCGGGCAGGGACAGATCGGGAAAGCGCGCACCGGCCTGAAGCGATGTAGACATGCGTGTCTCCGAAATGCACCACATTTTAACCCAGCAGCCGCGGAAACGCTTCCCGCCAGCGCCGGCTGAAAATCACGTCGTCGTTGTATGCGGCTCGCAGCTCAATAGTGACAATAAACGTGTCCGCCGTGCAACTCAGCGTAATCGTACTGTCGATCACCACCTTCCAGTCCTTCTGCTGCCACTCCAGGTGGCGGCGCATCCGGGCCGTGCAGCTCAGGGGGTCAGCGTCCCGCATGGACAGCTCTTTGACGTTTGTTTCGGTCATGCGCAGCCCCTGCTCGGTCAGGAAGCTGGTCCCACCGACCCGGGTGTCGAGCGTCGTTGTTCCGTCAAGCATGTCGCGGCGGACCGTATACGAGCGCTCAGCGTCTTCTGAGCGGACGGGCGCGACCGGCACCTCGGGCGGAGCAAAGACCGGCAGAAAGGTGAACGATGATCTCTTCTCGATGAGGTGGTCATCATCGTTCACCTTTGCCCAAGACTGGGCCGGAATGACTGGCAGGACGAGCCGGGAGGGATGGGCGGTATCATGGTAGACCGTCAGGCTGGCCTGACGTGGCGGCGGCCAGACCAGCGGCCAGTCGGCCCCGGCGATGCTCAGCCGCAGGCGGCGGCCCGGGGCGAACACGTGGCAGATGCTGCTCAACTCAAGACGGACCGGATAGATGCGGCCCGGCGCCAGCGGGCTCGGTCGGGCGTGACTGTCCCGATGGGTCAGGTTCAGCACACCACGGGTGACCAGCAGGGAAGCGCCGTCGGGGCCGACATCGCACAGCTTGACCGCTACCTGGGCAATCGGTTCCGAGGCCGCGACGTACAGCTCCAGCCGGGGAAAGCCCAAAATCTCCAGCGGCTCGGCAAGCGGGGCAGAGGTGTAGCTCAGCGCACACGCGTCATCACCACGCTGGTCGCGGGGCAGGCCGCTGGGCCGCAGGCCGGTACACCAGAACGGGGCGGCCAGACCGGGGCTGGGGGGACCAGTCCAACAGTCCGGGGGAGTATCCGACGGCGGGTGTGGGGCAAACGTCCCGGCCGACCCGATATGCCAGGTCTGATAGTCGGTCCGCGCCACCGGCCACCCGGTTTCGGACCGCCAGTGACCGGGCGTCGTCTCCCGGTACGGATCGGGCGAGCGCGAGCCCTGGACCCAGACGGTCAGCTGCGGCTCGTCCATGACGCCGTTCTGGATCCCCCTGAGCCAATAGTCCCACCAGCGCAGCATCTCCCGCAGGTGGTCGATCTGAGGACCGGGCCGGGCTACGTGCGGCATGTCGTGCAGCCACGGACCGATCAGGCCCTTGCACGGCACGCGCAGGTGTTGAAGCAGCTGGAGGACAAAATCCCGATAGCTGTCGGCCCAGCCGCCGATGGCGAACACCGGGCATCGAATCGCGTCCCAGTCGTCACACGCCGAGCCGTTCTGCCAATAGGCGTCGCGGGTCTGGTGGCGCAGCCAGGCCAGCGGCCACTGCGGGGTGTGCTCAAGCCGCTCGCGCCAGCGCGCGAACCATCCCTTGCCGACGATGTCCGGCAGTGGCGGCAGCGCGTTCAGGGCCACCATGCGGCCGGCCCAGGCAACGGATTCGTTCACCGGCAGACAGCCGCCGTGGTAGTGCACGTCCTGGCCGTAGCGATCAACCAGGGCGTGCATGGCAACAATCGCCTTGAGCTGGGGCGGAGCGTGCATGGCGGTCTGTAGGGCGCTGATGCCCCCGTAGGAGGAGCCATACATGCCGAGTTGGCCGCTACACCACGGCTGGTCGGCCAGCCAGGCCAGCACCTGGAGGCAGTCGTGCTGTTCCTGACCGGTATACTCGTTCTCGGCAATGCCCTCCGAGGCGCCGCTGCCCCTGATATCGAGCCGAACCCCGACATAGCCCTTGCGGGCCAGATAGCTGTGGGTGCGCCAGTCGCGGGCGATTTTGTTGTCGTCCTTGCGGTACGGGTGCGATTCGACAACAGCCGGAAACGGGCCGTCGTTCGGAGCGTCCGGCATGTACAGGCGGGCGCCGAGCCGGACCCCGTCGGTCATCGGGATGGCTAGCTGCGGGATGACGCGGACCGGATAGTCTGGAGTGTTGTTCATGTCACCGTCTCTCTTGCGGCCACGTGCGGGAAAACGCTATCGTCGGTGCTTGATCCCCGGCCTCAGCAGATTCATAGGCAAGAGACAGCCAGCACGCAAGGAGCACAGCCATGCCCCAGGCTCGTATCGACGACAGCTTGACCCTGTACTATGAGCAGGACGATTATACCGACCCGTGGACGAGCCCGGACACGATTCTGCTCATCCACGGTGTGGCGGATACCAGCAAAGCCTGGTTCGCCTGGGTGCCGCGTCTGGCCCGACGCTTCCGCCTGGTCCGACCCGACCTCAGAGGCTTTGGCCAGTCCAGCGTACCGCCGGCCGACTACGCCTGGTCGCTGAGCGGCTTCGGCCAGGATCTCAAGGGCCTGCTCGACCACCTGGGCCTGCCTGCCGTCCACGTTGTCGGCCAGCGGGTCGGCGGCAGCGTGGCCATGCAGTTCGCCCATGACTATCCCGACTGCGTCAAAAGCCTGACTGTCATCGGCGGGCCGGCCAGCCTGGCCAACAGCGCCCTGAATCCTGGGGCCTGGCTTGAGCAGGTGAAACAGGAGGGCGTTGAAAGCTGGGCGCGCACGACCATGGACCGGCGCTTGGGCGAGGTCAGCCCGGCCATGCGGGAATGGTGGATTCAGGAGATGGGCAAAGCGCCGGCCCTGGTCATGGCCGGGATTTTTGCCTATGTCGGCGGCATGGACATCACCGCTCTCCTGCCCCGCATCCAAGCCCCGACTCTGGTCATTACCAGCGACAGGGGGGCGCTGGCTGCGGTTGAGACGGTCCGCGAATGGCAGACCCGGATTCCGAATTCTCGGCTGCTGGTCCTGCCCAGCACGGCCTACCACCTGGCCGCCGCCCTGCCGGACGCCTGCGCCGATGCGGTCCTGTCTTTTATCGGAGAGCTGCACGCGTGACGCTGGGCGCGACCAGAGACAGCGTCGAGGACCGACCTCTGGGCAAGAAGAGTATAGCGCCGTCTTTGCCGGACAGTGTATGGCTGACCGAGGCGCCCCCGGCCACTCCTGCGCTGCGCGGCCGTGTACGGACCGATATCGCCATTGTCGGCGGCGGCATCACCGGGCTCAGCGCGGCCTACCATTTCAAGCAGCGTTATCCGAACAAACAGATTGTAATTCTCGAAGGCCAGCGCATCGGCTTTGGGGCCAGCGGCCGCAACAGCGGGTTTATCTCCCAGGAATACCACGGCTGGGACAGCCTCTTTTTCAGCAAAGGGGCGGCTGCGGTCGAGCCCTACGCCGAGTACGCCGAGCGGGGCTATCGGCATCTGGTCGAGACCATCGCCCGCGAGGCGATTGACTGCGACCTCCAGGAAAGCGGCGCGCTGCGACTGGCCAAAAAGGACGCCGAGGTGCGGACGCTGGAGAAGCAGGTACCGGCCTACGCCCAGCTTGGCCGCTCCGTCGAGCTGTGGCAGGGCCAGGACCTGGCCGCACGGATCGGCTCGGACTTTTATCCGGCCGGGGTTTTCCTGCCCCACTGGGCAACCCTGCATCCGGGCAAACTCGTTCGGGGTCTCAGCAGCGCGGTCGAGGCGCTGGGCGTCCCTATCTACGAACACACGCCCGTCCAACGGCTGCGGCGGGGCAGCCCGGTCGAGCTGGTCTGCCCGGACGGTCAACTCAGCGCCGACACGGTCGTTGTCGCCACCAACGCCTACACCCCGCAGCTGGGCCTGTTCAGGCATATTCTCATGCCTCTCCACCTGTACGTCATGGTTACCCGGCCGGTGGACGAGGCCGTCATCGGCCACGGCGCCTGGACCAGCGTCCCGGGACGCTATGAAATGGACGCCACCCATACGATTCGGCTCACCCCCGACGGCCGCCTGCTGATCAGGGGCGGCGCCCGCTACGACTACAACAGCCGGGTCGCCGACCGTCATCAGCCGCGGGCCTATCGGCGTCTGGCCGAGCGGCTGCTCGCCCGCTATCCCTACCTGGGCAGCGTCCGGGCTGCCCACGGCTGGAGCGGCGTGATGGCCCTCACCCGCGCCCACACGCCGCTGCTGGGCTGGTTGGACAACGACCCGCGTATCCTGTTCAGCGTCGGCTACAACGGTTTCGGCCTGGTCAGCGGGTTTTACGGCGGCAGGCTGGTGTGCGAGCTGTACGCAAACCAACCCAACCCCGATCTGGCGCTGATGTCCTCGCCCGCCAAGGCCGGCTGGCTGCCGCCCGAGCCGCTACGCTATGTCCACATGAACGTGTCGCTGGCCCTGCGGCATCATCGTTTGTGAGGCTACCCGGCACTTACGTTTGTGTCCTGGGCGTGTCGATCCGGCCGAGAATTACGCCGAGGATTGCCGACAGGGTCTGTTGGTCTTGTGATCCCAGGCTGCCCAGTTTTTTAAGCACGAGCCCTCTCTCAATAGTCGTAAGAACCGGTTTCATAACCAAAGGTCTCAAAAGACCGGCCTCTTTCCACTCTGCTATAGCGCGCTCTCCAACAGTCGGTGAAGCTTTCAGCTGGCTCGTAATCGCCATGATAATGAGATCGGGATACTCCTTGTGATAAGCGGTCGAACTGACGACAACAGCCGGTCGCTTTTTACTCGTTGTTTGATCTGTAAAGGGAAATGGGACCAAGACAACATCACCAAATTCATAGCTCGTCATAGACGGCGTCATCGGGATTATCCCAGATTTTTTGGAAAGAAACTTCGGACAGCGTTGTCGCCGTCCGGGTGAGGCGCTGTCTCTCGCTGCGCTGCTGCAAGAAATCGACAAAGGCTTCGACCTCGGCGATTTTCTCGGGTGGGAGAATCTGGATTTTCTCCATGAGGATTTGTACCTGTGTCCGATCAGAGTCCATAGCGTTCTCCTACCGGGCCTCGCAGCCCCTTCGATCCTCACGCTTTCTAAAACCAGCCCGAAGAGATGAGCCGGTCAGGAGCGCCGAGAGGCCGCAGGAGTTCTCCGACCTCTCGTGCGGCCCGATCTATTGCAGGGGCGAAAAACTGGCCGGCGTCATGATCTTGTTGTACTGGCTGACAATCATCGCCTGGGCGCGGGGCCGGAAGGCTTGCAGGGCGGGATCTTCGCCCTGGGCGGCCCGGGCCTGGGTGCGGTGGTTCATGTCTTCATAGGCCCAGATGTGGACCACCTCGTTGAGCGGACCGACCTCGGTCGACCACCAGCCGACCAGCTTGGAGTATTTGCTGATGACGGGCAGGGCTTCCTGTTCGATCAGCGCCTGAAACTCCGGCACCTTGCCCGGCTGTAGTGTGTACACACGCATTTCGTAGACCATACGCTACCTCCTTTTGGGTCATGGATGCGTCTGTTGTAGCAACTCCCGGCCCCGGTTTCCAAGGGCTGACGACCGGCGGGTGGCTCTTTTTCTTGGTTCTCCGGGCGTGCTATGGCAGGGGTGCAGACACGAGGAGCCGCACCATGCAACACCACGCCTTTGTGATCGACATTCCCGAGGAAACCCTGAGTGACCTGCGCGACCGGCTGGCCAACACCCGCTGGCCGGACGAAATCGGCAATGACGGCTGGGCCTACGGCACCCGGCTGGCCGACCTCAAGCAGCTGGTCGAATACTGGCACACGAGCTACGACTGGCGCCGTCACGAGCGGGCGATGAACGCCTTTCCGCACTATACGGTCAGCATCGACGGCCAGCCGATTCACTTTATCCACCAGCCGGGCCGCGGGCCGAAGCCCATGCCGCTGGTTCTGACCCACGGCTGGCCGTGGACCTTCTGGGACTTTCACAAGGTCATCCGCCCCCTGGCCGACCCGGCCGCGTTCGGCGCCGACCCGGCCGATGCGTTTGACGTGGTCGTGCCGTCTCTGCCGGGCTTCGGCTTTTCGACGCCGCTGAGGAAAACCGGCATTGCCATCCGGGAGGTGAGCGACCGCTGGGTCAGCCTGATGCGCGACGTGCTGGGCTATGAGCGCTTCGCCGCCCAGGGCGGGGATATCGGCTCGCTGGTCAGCACCGACCTGGGCCACGCCCACGCCGCGCAGCTGATCGGCGTCCACACCAACCTGCCCGTCCCGCTGTCGTTCGAGCTGCCGCCCGAGTCCGACTACAGCACCGAGGAAGCCGGCTGGTATGCCAAGACGCAACACTTCTTTGCCGAAGAGCGCGGCTATGCCGGCATTCAGGGCACCAAGCCACAGACGGCCGCCTACGGCCTGACCGACTCACCGGCCGGGCTGTGCGCCTGGATCCTGGAGAAACGACGTACCTGGAGCGACTGTGGCGGCGATGTGGCACGCCGTTTCAGCCCGGACGAGCTGCTGACGACCATGACCCTGTACTG
>JAAXHF010000524.1 GCA_012271025.1 Deltaproteobacteria bacterium
GCCCTGGTGGCGGCGGTCGGTCTGCTGAAAGAAGAAATGCGCGGTCTGGGGTCATTAGTCATGGTTGCGGCCGACGCGGCACGGGTTCCGGCCGGGCAGGCCCTAGCCGTCGACCGCCACGTCTTTGCCCAGTACATCACCGACGCCTTGGCCGCCCATCCGCTGGTTGAGGTAAGGCGGGAAGAGGTCCAGGTCATTCCGTCCGGGCCGACGGTCATTGCCAGCGGCCCGTTGACCCCACCGGCCCTGTCCGAACACCTCCGGGCATTGTTCGGCCGCGAATATCTGTATTTCTACGATGCCATCTCTCCTGTTGTAACGACCGACTCAATAGACACGCGCGTGGCGTTTCGAGCCTCGCGCTACGATCACGGCGGCGATGATTATCTCAACTGTCCTCTCTCGCAAGCGGAATATTATCAACTCGTTGACGATATTCTGGCCGCCGAGAAAGTACCGGAAAAGGCGTTCGAGCAGTGCCGCTACTTTGAAGGCTGTCTGCCGATCGAGGAGATGGCCCGGCGCGGCAAAGACACTCTGGCCTACGGCCCGATGAAGCCGGTCGGCCTGACCGACCCACGCAGCGGTACACGCCCCCACGCGGTTGTTCAACTGCGGCAGGACGACCGGGCCGGGACGTTATGGGGGCTGGTCGGATTTCAGACCAAGATGACGTATCCCGAGCAGCGACGTATTTTTCGCACGATTCCCGGCCTGGCTAACGCGGAGTTCGTTCGCCTTGGCAGCCTGCATCGCAACACCTTCATCGAGTCGCCCCGCCTGCTCAGACCGACTTTACAGTTTCGACAGCGCGACGACCTGTTTTTTGCCGGACAGATGATTGGTGTGGAAGGCTATCTGGAGTCGGCCGCGGCCGGCTGGCTGGCCGGAAGAAACGCCGGCCTTCAGGTCAAGGGACAGCCGCTGTTGACGCCACCCCTCACAACGGCGCTGGGCGCTATGATCGCGTACGTCACCGACCCCGAGCGCAAGGATTTCCAACCCATGAACGTGAACTACGGTCTGTTCCCTGGGCTCCCGCGGCGTCTGCGGGGTCGTGAGAAAAAGCTGGCCCTGGCCGACCGGGCACTCTCGGACCTGGCGAT
>JAAXHF010000309.1 GCA_012271025.1 Deltaproteobacteria bacterium
AGTTAAACCACATTGGACCAGCCCGGTCACGGAGGTGGTGGCGACCGCCACTTGCCGTGCGACCAGACTAGCAGTTTTAGAATCTGTCATGACATTCCCCTTCCTATCGCGCATGACGCTGGGGCGTCAACGGGTATGGAGTGTCCAAAACGGCTACCCTAAGCCAACCAAGAATGGAAGGAAAGAGGAGGGAGGAGACCAAATAGGAACTAATAAATTGTTGTATTTCAGCTAGTTAGGCCGAAAGGGCGGCTCCTCTCCCGCCTGGCGCTCCGGTCGCTGCCGACATGCCGACCGGACACACCTAGTGCGCCACCGCCGGGATGACGAAGTCCTCCAGCAGCGGCCACGGATCGCGGAATCTCTCACCCGGCTCGGATGCCACGACAACGACAAGCTCGTGCTCGGGGACGCAGCAGATGTGCTGCCCCCCGCGACCGGCGGCTGAGAAGACGAAAACGCCGTTCACGTCTCGCAGCCACCACAGATAGCCGTAGCCGGGGGTGTGGGACGTGATGGACTCCGCAACCCACCGCGTCGGGATGATCTGTGTGTCGTTCCACCGGCCGCGGTTGAGGTACAGCAGGCCGAACCGCGCCATGTCTCTGGGCCTGAGTGCGAGTCCCCAGCCACCGGTGCTGTTGCCGTGCGGGTCCGTGGGCCACCCCGCGCCTCGGTTGCTGAACACGGCCGTCCGGCTCTGGTCGTGGGGCGTATCGTCGGCGGGCAGGTCGATGCCGAGGGGTCCGAATACGTGGCTGGCGGCGAACTCCCGGGCGCACCTGCCGGTGCTGCGGGTGATGATCGCCGAGAGCAGATGGGCAGCGGCGCTGTTGTACTGAAACGTCCCCAGCGCCCCATCTTTCACCGGTAAGCTGAGGATGAAGGCGACCCAGTCCCGGCTGCGGCGCATGCGGTCGAGGAACAGCTCGTGACCCCGTGGGCCGGTGCGCCACTGGAAGCCGGCCGTCATGGTCAGGAGGTGTTTGAGCGTCAGTCGACGCTTCAGGTGCTCGTGTGCACCGGGAGCGTAGTCCGGGAAGAAGTCCAAGACGCGCTGGTCGACGCCCCTGATGAAGCCCCGGTCTATGGCAATGCCGACGAGAGCCGAGATAACGCTCTTGGTGACCGAAGCGACCAGATGGGTGTCGTCTTGGCCGCAGCCACCGAAGTACTGCTCAAAAATAAGCCGGCCTCTCCTGGTGATGAGCAGCGCCCTGATGCGCCGAAAGCGGGCGCTGACCTCCCGTTCAAGGTCCGCCAGCAGCTCGGCGCGCATGCCCACGGCTGCGGGGTCTGCCCGGCGCCAGTCCTGAGCAGGCCAAGAACTCACTGTGACTCCGCTACCAGGAACGGGCCGGTCCGTGAACGGGGGTTTCGCCTCAGGTCGCTGGGCGAGCCCTGGGCGATGATCTGGCCGCCGTCCGTGCCGCCGCCGGGACCCAGCTCGATCAACCAGTCGCAGTACGACAACACCATTGGGTCGTGCTCGATGACGATGACCGAGTTGCCCTGTTTCACCAGGGCATCCAGGAGGGCGAGGAGACCGGCGGTGTCGTGCAGACTCAGGCCGGTGGTCGGCTCATCCAGCACATACAGGATGTTGCCCTTGCGCCGCCGGCCGATTTCCTTGGCCAGCTTGATCCGTTGCGCCTCGCCGCCGCTCAGGGTTGCCGTGGGCTGTCCGAGCCTGATGTAGCCCAGCCCGGTCTGCTCGAGCACGCGCAGCATCGCGTGGATAGCGGGCGTATCCCCAAAGAGTGTGGCCGCGTCCGCAACGCTCATGGCCAACACGTCAACAATGGTCGCGCCCCGATAGGTGACATCCAGAATCTCGGTCCGATATCGCTTCCCCCGGCACTCGGGACACACGCTGGTCACAAACGAGCTGCCGCCCAACCAGAACCGCTCGCGGCCCAGGCCCTTGCAGTCGGGGCAGGCGCCTGTAGCGTTGAACGAGAAGTGGCCGGGGGTGTAGCGGCGCTGCAGGGCGAGCGGCTGTTGGGCGAACAGCTTTCTGACATGGCCCCAGATATTGACGTAGGAGGCGGGGTTGGAAATGCTCCGCCGCCCGATTGGCGCCTGAGAGACCTGGGCATAGCCGTCGATGTGCGCCAGTCCGTCAATGCTCGCCGCAACCGGACCGGGCACGATAAAGTCAGCCTCCGCGTCCGCGTCCGCGTCGGTGGCTTCTGCGTGTCGCAGGTCCGTAAAGTGACGCTCCAACAGCGGAATCAGGGTGCCTGACACGAGAGAACTCTTGCCGCTGCCCGAGACCCCGGCCACGCCGACCAGAACGCCCAGCGGGAAGTCTGCGGTGACATCCTTGAGGTTGTTGGTCCTGACGTGGTGCAGGCTCAGGCGCGCCCTGGCGTCGGTGACGCTGGCGTAGTCGTGCGGAGCCTTGCGCGGCGCGCCGCAGCGGCCCGACAGGTAGTGACCGGTAAGCGAGCGCTCGGACGTGAGCAGCCCGGCGTAGTCCCCCTGGTACACGACTTCACCGCCACCGCTGCCCGCCAGCGGCCCGACATCAATGACATGCTGCGCCCGCTCAATGGTGTTGCGATCATGCTCGACGACGATGACCGAGTTGCCCAGGCCGCGTAGCGCCTCGATCTGTTCGAGCAGATCAGCCTTTTCAAGCTCGTGGAGTCCGACCGTCGGCTCGTCGAGAATGTAGATCAGCGAGTCCAGCCTGGAATCCAGGTGCGAGGTCAGGAAGATGCGTTGAATCTCGCCTCCGCTGAGCGTCGGCAGCGCCCGATACGGCGTCAGGTGTCCCAGTCCGACCCGGACCAGGGCGTGCGTCTTGCGCAGAACCTCACGGATCAGGTTGTGCCCAAAGGCAGACACGGACTGGTGGGCTGCCAGGGCGGTCAAAAAGTCCCGCAGTTCGGCGATAGTCATGTGGCCGAGGTGTCCGATGTGCTGCCGGCCGAGGGTGACCCTGCGCGCCTCCTCCCCGATCCGGTAGCCCTGGCAGTGGGGGCACGCCAGCATCACCATCGCGCCGCCGACATCCTGGCCGCGGGAGAGCAGGAAGCGCAGCCGGGTGAACAGGCTGAGGCTGCGCCGGGGGTAGGGGCGTTGCACCTGCCTGCCGTACAGAATGTGGTCTCTGGCCTCGTCGGGCAGCTGGCAGAACGGCATGTCTGCATACGCTTTGAGGCGGCGTGTCAGGAGGTGCTGAAAGCTGGCCAGCACCCCAGCCTCGGCCAGCACTTGGCGCAGCGTCATGTCGGCATGCGGAACCAGTTTCTCCATCACCAACTCGAACTGAACCCCGCGTCCCTCGCACTGGAGGCACATGCCCTTGGGGGAGTTCGGAGAAAAGTAGCTGGCTTCGAGTCGCTCTTCGGTGTGTCCGCACTGGCCACACACCAGGTCGGCGCCGACCGCTGCTGCGCAGGCCGAACACGCGATGCGCCCTTCGCGCGCGTAGAGCAGGCTCAGGTAAGCGAGGAGCTTCGTCTTGGTGCCGACCATCGAGCGCGGGTTGCTCTGCCGGATGATGGCCTGTTGAACGGCGACCGTCGGACCGATGCCCGCGATCTCATCGAAGGCGTCTTCCTCGGTCAGTGCCGGGAGCAGGCCGATGGACTGCAGGTAGTGCCGCTTGCCCTCCTCAAAGACGATGTCGAAGACGAGGCTGGATTTCCCCGAGCCGCTGACCCCGGTCACGACCACCAGCTGCCCTTTGGGAATGCGGACGCTGATGTTTTTCAGGTTATGGAGCCGTGCGCCCTTGATCACGAGGTGCTTCATCAGCGCCGCCGCTCCTCAGCGCGGTCCCAGACCGGCCAGGACTTGGCGGAAGCTGCTCAGGCCGGCTTCGAGGTTCTCGATGATCTCCTCGGCCATCTTGAGGAAGATCAGATAGGTGAGCTGTTCCAGGTAGTCGCCATAGCTCACCCCGTCATCGCGCAGGGTGGTGCAGAAGCTCCAGACTTTGGAGACGATGGGGGCGGTATTCATGTGGTGGTATTCTTCCTCAAGGCCATTCCTTGCGAATACGCTCCTGATACTCGAGCCCGTCCCCGGCCTGCCAGCTGCCTGCCGTGTGCTTGAGTACCTCTTGAAACGACGCGGCTGAGCCGCGCTGTTCCCGCATCCAAAATTCGCTGACCGCCTGGCGAATCAGCGAGGCCATGGACACGCGGCGCAACGCGGCCTGCCGGCCCAGCCACGCCTTCTGTTCGTCATCCAGGCTAATCACTGTTCTGACAAGCCCTTTGCTCATGGCTTCACCCGATATCATTACTCGGAAAATGGTCGCAAGCGCTGGTTGGCGGTGTGGCGTATTCCTCGGCCATCTTGAGGCTGCGTCGTCATACTTCCTTCTTAGAGCGGTTTACGTTAGGCTGTA
>JAAXHF010000223.1 GCA_012271025.1 Deltaproteobacteria bacterium
CCCGGCGGCCGCATCGAGATCCGTCAATTCGGGCTTAGTTACGGGCTTAACACCGACCTGCTGGTCGTGGGTTTAAGCTATTTGGTCGGCCTCAACGTGCTATTCAGCGTCTGGTTTTTCCACATACTCATCGCCGCCGAAGGCGCACTGCTCAACTGGCTGGGTATTTCCCTCTCTCTGCCAGCCCAGCCCCACGCACCACCCAACGTGCTGCTCGCCCATCAGCAAATTGGCTCGCTCGCTTGCATCGTCGGAATCTCGCTGTGGATGTCGCGCCATTTCCTGCGTCGCCAGTGGCAGTTGATCATCAGCGGTGCCCCAGACCGCAACAACCCGATATCGCCGCGCACCGCCGCTCTGCTCGGGCTTGTCGGACTGACGTACATGACTGGCTTCCTCTGGGCCAGCGGCCTGAGTTTGGTTTGGAGCATCGTCTTCCTGCTGGTCGCGCTAGTGATTTTCTTCGGCATTGCCCGCCTATTGGCCCAGACTGGGATCGGCCGCCTGCGCGCTCCGGCCTCCGTACCGCCGATCCTGACCAATCTCGTGGGCACCGCCCCTTTTGGTGCCCAAGGGCTGAGCGCGATGGGGCTGAGCATGGTCTGGACGGCCGATCTTCAGCTCTTTTTAATGGGCACCCTCGCCCACGCCTTCAAGGTCTGCGAGCCAGCCCGGCTCAAAATCAGCGGACGCAAGCTGGTGTTCTTTTTGTCCGCCGCCATGATCGCCGGCCTCATAACCACCATGGTCTGCTACATCTGGCTGGGCTACCGCCACGGACTGATCCACGGCTACGGCTGGTACTTCGTCAATTCGCCGCAATATCACTGGTCCTGGGTCGCCAATTCGATCAACAATCCCAACCCCGCCGAGCCGCTAGTGGCCGTGTTCCTCGCCATTGGCGCAGGCCTCGCCGGGCTGCTCGCACTGGCCCAGTACCGCTTCGCCGGCTGGCCCTTGCACCCGGTGGGACTGGGCATCGCCCTGACCAACACCGTCTCCATCGACTGGTTCGGAATTTTCCTAGCCTGGCTGATCAAACTCATAGCCCTGCGCTACGGCGGCATCCGGCTCTATCGCACCCTGCTACCCTTTTTCATCGGCCTGATCTTGGGCACCTGCGT
>JAAXHF010000693.1 GCA_012271025.1 Deltaproteobacteria bacterium
CGCCTGAACGACCGCATTCGTGAGGAGCTGGGCCTGGTCTACAGCGTGGGTAGCCGTTTCAGCAGCCGTAAACACGCCGGTCCCTTTCGGATTGTCCTGCAAACCAAAAACGCCAGCGCCACACAGGCCATCGAGGAGGCGGTCGGCATCATGCGGCGTTACATCGAAGAAGGAGCGACTGTCGCAGAATTCGACGCGGCCAAGGCGTATCTGGTCAACAGCTACCCGCTGGGGCTGGTCTCCAACCGGCAGATTGCCAGCCTGCTGCCGGCCCTCGAATTCTACGAGCTGGGTCTCGATTATCCCGACCGCTATCCGGGCATTATTCAGGCGCTGCGCCTGGACCAGATCAAGGCCGTGGCCAAGAAATACCTGCACCCCGATAAACTCTTGCAGGTGGTCGTGGCCAACCTGGAACAGGCCGAGCTGACCCCGCCGACCCCTGAGCTTCCGGCAGAGGCAACGGCCGAACCGTCCCAGTCCTACGAGCACCAATCCTAGGCGCTGTCCGCTCAGACCATGCTGCCAATTGGGAAACTGCCGGTCGACCTGCTCAAGACCTGCCTCGGCCACCGGGGCGTGGCAGACCCGCGGGTCGTCATCGGCCCCCGCTTCGGCGAGGACTGCGCGGTTATCGACATGGGCGAGCACTACCTGCTGGTCAAAACCGATCCGGTCACCTTCACCGCCGAGCGTCTCGGCTGGTACGCCGTCCATATCAACGCCAACGATATCGCCACCATGGGTGGCCGGCCGGAGTGGTTTCAGGCCTGTCTGCTGTTTCCCCCGGACACGGACCGGGAAACCGTCCGCGACGTGTTTCGCCAAATAGACGAGACCTGCCAGAGCCTTGGGGTGACCGTCAGCGGCGGTCACACCGAGGTGACCCGGGCGGTCAGTCAACCGGTTGTGGTCGGCACCATGTACGGAACGGTTGATAAGGCCAGCCTCGTCACCTCGGCCGGAGCCCGACCGGACGACCTGGTCGTCATGACCAAGACAGCCGGCCTGGAGGGCACGGGCATTCTGATTGCGGAAAAGGCCGCAGAACTCCGCGCCGCACTTGGAGCGCCGCGCTGGCAGGAAACCCGCCGGCTGGCTCAGACACTCGCCATTTCCATTGTCACCGAAGCCGGCCTGGCCGCCCGGCACGGGGCCAGCGCCATGCACGACCCGACCGAAGGCGGCATCGCCATGGCGCTGTACGAGTTGGCCTCGGCTTCGGACCACGGCCTGCGGATCGAGCTTGACGCGATTCCGGTGCTGCCGCTGACGCGGGATATTTGCGAGTACTTTCAGATCAACCCGCTGGGCTTAATCAGTTCCGGGACTCTGCTGCTCACGATTCCGCCCCGGCGCTGGCCGGCACTGCGGGCCAGTCTTGAGGCCGAGGGCATAGCCGCCCAGGTGATTGGCTCGGTGCGGGCCGAACCCGGCATCGCCGCGTTCGTCAATGGTAAGCCGACGGATTTTGTATACAGTGAGACCGACGAGTTGGCGAAGGTGCTGTGAAAGAAGCAGGCCAAGCGGTGAAAAAGCATGTATCGACTTGAGGTCTACAAGCTGTGGCTCGGGTTTTTGGAGAAGACCTTTCTGTTGATTCTGGCCGTCGTGGTGGTACCATCTGTGGTCGGTAGGATAGAATTCTCGACCCTGACGGTCGGAGTATGGGCAGCCATTGGAATCATCATTTTCGTAGCCTGCGCGTCACTGAGCTTGAAGGCGAGACGGCTGGCAGACGGCCTTGATACAGAGAGGAAAAAACCATGACGCCCTCTGAGCTGGCGGCAACAGGCCTTCTGGTCGCTTTCGTCATTGGCTTCGCCTATCTGATCTGGGTGGACAAGTGAGCGCTTCGGCATGGATTTGTAGTTGGAACGGGGATCATGACGTTAAGGAGGGACAGCCGATGATTCGTCCGAAAAAAGTTGGTCATGTGGTCTTGAAGGCCCGCAACATCGATCAGGTAGAACAGTTCTACACCCAGATCATGGGCTTTGAGGTGGTACACCGTCTTGCGCAGCCCCGTGGAGTGTTTTTCTCTTTGGGTGAGCAACACCACGATCTGGCCGTGTTGGAGGTCCCACCCGAGGCTGACGGCCCCAAGGACAAGCAGGTCGGCCTCCACCATGTGGCCCTTCAGGTCGAAAGCTTTGCGGCGCTCAAGGACTGCTACCACACCCTGAAGCAGCACGACATTCCGATTGTCCGGGCGGTGGATCACGGCATTACCAAGAGCATCTACTTCTGCGACCCAGCCGGCAACAGGCTGGAGTTGTACTGTGATGTCGGCCCGGACGGCCTGGAGCGGTTTCGTCGTCAGGACAGCCAGTCAATGGCCTCCTTCCCACCCCTGAACTTTGAAGACAACGAAGCGGCCGGCCAGAATTCGTGAGCCGACTGCTCAGGACAAGAGGGCCAAAGGCGTCGTCGCCTCTGCCGCCCCGGCTTCTTGATACAGTACCTTCCCGTCAGACCGCGATCTGCTCATAGGAAAAATGTGGAATGTCGGCACGGTCCCGCGCGTGTTCGATGGTGATACCGCAAATGTTGCCCTCACGG
>JAAXHF010000103.1 GCA_012271025.1 Deltaproteobacteria bacterium
GCGTAATACAGCGCGACCAGCGCGGCCCGGTCGCGCTGCACGGCCTCGCTTGCTGGCGATCCCATCACTCCCCCCTGCCCACGGCCTCAGCGAGCCGGAGCACTCTTAGCCGTTCCCGCCGAGAACGTCGTCTATACTCTGGAGCCACTCCCGGAAGGCCCGGTCCCGCGGCGCGTATAGCTCCGTGTTTTCGAAGTAAAACACCTCCAGCCCCTTCAACTCAGTCAGACTCTGCGGCATCGGCCCCGTAAGGCTGTTGTCGGAGAGGTCCAACTCCTTGAGCTTGTCCAGCTTCCCCCACTCGACGGGTAGTGGCCCGGTCAGCCTGTTCTCGGAAAGATCCAGCTCCTCAAGGTTGCCCAACTGGCCCAGTTCCGCCGGCAACGCCCCCGTCAGGTTGTTCGCAGAGAGATCCAGCTGCCGCAGGTTGGCCAACCGGCCCAACTCCGCCGGCAGCACTCCTGTCAGGTTGTTCTCGGCGAGCCTCAACTGTCTGAGGTTGCTCAGGTTGCCCAGTTGTGCCGGCAACAGCCCGGTCAAGCGGTTCTTGGCCAGCCACAACTGTTCGAGGCTGCTCAGATTGCCCAGTTCCACCGGCAACAACCCGGCCAGGCGGTTGTTGGCGAGCCTCAACCGCTTGAGGTTGCTGAGGCGGCCCAACTCTATCGGCAGTGCCCCGGTCAGACGGTTGTGGGAGAGCCACAACTGCTTCAGCTCGCTCAACCGGCCCAGCTCCGCCGGTATGAACCCCGTCAGGCCGTTGTCCCAGAGCTTCAACTCCGTGAGACAATTCAGGCGGCCCAACGCCGCTGGGAGTACCCCCCACAGATTGTTGTCGTCAAGCTCTAGTCTCGTGACACGGCCGTTGGCATCGGTGGTGACACCATGCCAGGCACCGACGGGCGCGGTGCTCAACCAGTTCGCGTTGATCGTCCAGCGGGCGCCGCCCGTCGCCGCATAGAGCGCGACCAACACAGCCCGGTCCCGCTGTGCCCCCCCGCTTGCTGGCGCTTCCATGATGCTTCTTTAGCTGCTGGTCGGACCCTGCCCGGCGTGATACCTCCACAGATTTTACAGCACCAGGGAGTGAACATCCGTAAAGCGGATTGCTCATCGCGCGGCAAGGCGGGGAAGGCGCCGGGCGACGATAGCGCCGAGCAGGGCCGCGCCGGCCATTGAGAGGAAGGCGGGGGTGAAGCCGGCCACGTCAATGAGGATGCCGGTGAGCGGGGCGGCCAGCGCGCCGACGGCAATGCCTACGCCCCACATCATGCCAACCGCCGTGCCGCTGCGCCCGCCGGGCGCCAGCTCGGCGGCATAGACCAGCGCGACCGGTGGCGTGAGGCTGGTGGCGAACTGCACCGCAAACGCACACGCCACCAGCGCGGCGATCTGCGCGGCGCCGGCGAATTCGGAGAGGTCGCTGCCGGCCGCGGCGAACAGAATGACGACGACCGTCAGCAGCAGGCAGGCCCAGACCAGCAGGTTGCGGCGCCCGAAACGGTCCGAGATCGCGCCGCCGAGCGGCTGGGCCGGTGTCCCGGCGGTCAGGGCTATTGCCGTCAGCAAGCCGGCGCCGGACAGGCTCCGGCCCAGGTGGACGAAGTAGGTCGGTAGCCAGGTGAAGATGCCGATACCCGCGGTGCCGATCAACCCGTGGACCGCGGTCAGCAGGATGAGCGGCCGGGTGATGCCGGCGAGTAGCCCCGGTTCGGAGCGGCCGCGCGGCTCCCGGACCAGCGCCCAGACGTACACAGCGCCGAACGCCGCCGGGATTGCCAGGAGCATACTGGCCTGCTGCCAACCCAGGCGCTCGGCCAGCGTTGCGACGATAATCGGGGCGAGCGCAAAACCGATGCTGTTGCCAATGCCGTGGATTCCCGAGGCCCAGCCCCGCGCCTGCGGAAACCGGTGGGCGATGAGCGTCGTGGCCTGCGGGTGATAC
>JAAXHF010000318.1 GCA_012271025.1 Deltaproteobacteria bacterium
GGGCCACCGACAGCTTGGTGATCATCGAAAGGCCCACGGGCGAGAGGCAAAGCTCGCCGGTGGAATGCAAAAGATAAGCCAGCACCAGCCACACCAGCGCGACCTGGGCGCCTGAATCGGCGAACTGGGCGCCGTAGACCAGCACCAGGAAGCCGAGGCCCAGCTGCACCAGGCCCAGCGAGAACTTGACCGGGATCGAGGGCTCTTTGCCCCCTCTCGCCAGCTTCACCCACATCATCGAAAACAGCGGCGCAAAGAGGACAATAAAGAACGGGTTGAAGATTTGCGCCTGGCCCGCCGGCATCACGTAGCCGCCGAGGAAATCGATCACCCGGTCGGTGTTGCGCTCGGCATAAAGCGTCAGCGAGGAGCCGGCCTGCTCGAAGAGCGCCCAGAACATCACCGAGAACGCGGTCAGGATCACCGCGACGATCATCCTATCGCGCTCGACCTTGTCGCAATAAAGGAACGAATAGAGCGGAATGCCGAGGACCACCAGGATGGACACCAGGGTCAGGGTCAGGCCCACGTAGGACTGCGAGAACAGCGATTCAATCCAGGTCATTTCCCCCTGGACCACCGCCATGCCGGCGTAGGCCGCCAACTGGGTTTCGTAAATCAGGCCCCACATGATGGGCACCGCCGCCAGCGAGCAGATATAGATGATCGCGGCGCGCGACAGGCCGGCGATAACCGGTGTTTTCAGTTTGGGCTTGTCGGGGATTTCACCCCGGCCCTCGAGGATCTTGTCACCCCGGTTAAAGATGATCCAGGCCAGGACCATGCCGATGGCGGCCAGGCCGAAGCCCGCCCACCAGCCGAACCAGACCGCGAAAAGGGGGCTCAGGAACTGCGAGAAAACGGATCCCAGGTTAATGCCCATGTAGAAAATCGTAAAGCCGCCGTCGCGTCTGGGATCGCCTTGCTTGTAAAGCGTACCGACAATGGTCGAGATGTTGGGTTTGAAATAGCCGTTGCCGCCCACGATCAGGGCCAGGGCGATAAACGCCATATGAACCAGAAACGGGTCGCGTTCGGCGTCGAAGAAATAGTCGCCCGTGGGAATCGTCTCCGGCAGGACGCCGTCGGCGCCGGCGCCCTCAAGCACCAGGCCTTCATCGCTGCCGCTGATCAGGTAGCGTCCGCCTTCGTCGGTCAGAACGTATTGCTGGCGGTCGTCATCGCCGTTCTCGACAATCTCGACCTGATACTTGGTGTCCTCGTATTCCATGTAGGGCTTGGCCGTATCGTAGGAGCCCGAGAAGGCCAGCACGAAATACCCGGTGGCCATAAAGGCCGCCCCCAGTTTCACGGATTTTTTCGATCCGAAATATTTATCGGCGATCAGGCCGCCGATCAGTGGCGTCAGGTAGACGAGCGACGTGAAAGCGCCGTAAAGCCTGTTGCCGACCTGGTCGGGGAAGAAGAAGTACTGGGTCAGATAAAGGATAAGGAGGGCGCGCATGCCGTAGTAGCC